>JANMDL010000793.1:0-5646 GCA_031376295.1 Chitinophagales bacterium | reverse complement strand
AAAAAGCAGCCATTGCCAATGCTGCTGCCACGCCCGGACAGGCAAACCTGTTTGTATGTATACATGCCGATGCGGCAAATCTTAAAACAGGGTCACGTATTACCGGCTACCGCACCATTACAGTATATGACAATAAAGTTGAATGGATAAAGAAAGGCAAAAAGAAAATTAAAAAAGTAACCAAAATACCCCGTGAAGTGGAAAAACCTATTGTGGAATATTACAAAATAGGCACCCAGCGCAGCGGTACCAGCGTATGGATATTTGCGGCACACAAAACCAGTGATAAGCTGAAAGCCATTATGAATGAGGAGGAATTTACAGTGGAAGCCAATTCAGATACGGCATATAATAATATTGACTTCAGTAAGCCTGAAACCAGGATGATTGCCAATATTTATGCCAAACGCTACCAGGAAAAAAGTGCCAAAATAGCACAGTTAGTAAATGATGAAGTGGACAAAACAGGCCGCACGGCTTTGGGCATAAGCCAGCGGCAGGTAGGCATATGGGTATTGCAGGCCACCAATATGCCTGCCATACTGGTAGAAACAGGGTTTATTACCAACTATGATGATGAACGCTACCTGAACAGTGAAAAAGGGCAACAGGAACTGGCTCAGGCCATTACCAATGCTATAAAACATTATAAAGATGATATTGAAAACCCCAAAACAACAAACCCGGCAACGCAAAAAGCCGGGGCAAAGCGCTGATAAGGAATGTTGATATTTAAACGGATGCTACCGTAAAGTTTCGTTATTTTTGTTTTATAAATCAATCTTTCTGCTTTAATGAAAATATCTGGCGAAACAAAAGTAGGTGCCCTTACAGCGATAGCAATCACCCTGCTGGTGCTTGGTTTCAATTTTTTGAAAGGCAAAAACCTGTCATCCAAAGATACAAGGCTTTATGCGGTGTTTACCGATGTAAAAGGGCTTACCAACAGCAATCCCGTGGTGGTTAACGGCAAACAGGTAGGTACGGTATATGCCACCCATTTTAGTAAGGATATGAAAAGTATTACTGTTACACTCAATATGACCGACAGGTTTTCTATCCCCAAAAACTCAGTAGCTGTAATCAGCTCTTCCCTGCTGGGTACCATGAGTTTAGATATCAAATTAGGGAATTCAGGTAATTATCTTGCCAATAACGACACCCTTAACACCCAGGCCAGCGATGGTATTTTAGATGAAGCAATGAAAAAGCTTGACCCGGTTTTGTACGAGGTGAAGAATGCTGTGAAAGCGCTTGACTCCGTATTAACAACGGTAAACAATGTGGTAGATCCGGCAGCAAAGAACAATATCAGGGCCACGCTGGAAAATTTGAATAAAACAACCGCCTCGCTGGCTGTTTCATCTGCCTCACTGCAAACGCTTATGAATACTCAAAGCGGTGCATTGGCAAAAACGTTGAATAATGTGAGTGCTTTTACCGGCAACCTTGCTGCCAATAACGAAAAAATGAATACCATACTGGGAAATGTGGAAAAAACAACTGCCAATTTTTCTAAATTAGATATGGAAAAAACGCTGACCACCCTTAACACTACCATGACAGAGTTGAAGGCTACCATCAGCAAGGCAGGCAGTAGTAATGGTACACTTGGCCTGCTGCTCAACGATACCAGGCTGTACAATAATCTTACTGCCACCACCAATAAGCTCAACCTGCTGCTGGATGATCTGAGGCTGCATCCCAAACGGTATGTAAATGTATCGGTATTTGGCAAAAAGGATAAAACGGGACCATTAATGACTCCCCTGCCCGATACGGTGAATGCGCCTTATAAGCAATAGATGCCTGCCTCAGGGGTTGCTGCTGCAAAACATTAACAGTTTATCCCGTATGTTTTATGATTTCATTAAAAAATAAAACAGCAATTTGCAGCCAGATAATACTATTGTGGCAATGAATAAAAAATTTACCATAAAATTCCTGTTTATAACTGCGGTGCTTCTTTTGGGTAGCGCAGTACTGCATGCACAACAGCCATTGCCTGGCGGACTGGATACATTGCGTATTATAGAAATTGTACAGGGTAACAGCCTGCGGCAGAAACAGGTTGATTCCGCAACCCTGATTGAAACCATTGCCGGTAATGTCATTTTAAAAGAAGCCGGCACCACATTCAGTTGCGATAGTGCGGTTATAAACCGGCGCACCAATGTAGTGGAAGCCTTTGGCAGTATCCATATCAACGACAACGACAGCATTCACACATATTCGCAATACCTTAAATATATTGGCAGCAACAGGATTGCCTACCTGAAAAAGAAAGTACAGCTTACCGATGGTAAAGGCGTACTGTACACAGATGACCTTGAATATAACCTGAGTACCCATATTGGCAAATATATTGGTGGTGGTAAAGTAGTAAATTCACAAACAGTACTTACAAGCAAAGAAGGCACTTATTATGCCGACACCAAAGATGTGTATTTTAAAAAAGATGTACACCTTATTGACCCTAAATACAATATAAGAACCGACAGCCTGCTGTACAATACCCAAACCCAGATTGCCACTTTTATTGCCCCCACCCGCATTGTAAGCAAAGATGGTGTGGTGGAAACAAAAAGCGGTACCTATAATCTTAAAACCGGGGAAGCTGCCTTTTTTGACCGCACCTCTTTTAAAGACAGCACCCGCAGCGCCATTGCCGATAAGATGATTTACGAGGAAAAAACCGGCATACTTCTGATGGAGGGCCGGGCAAAAGTGGTTGACAGCGCCAACAAAGTAATTATGGTGGGCAATAATCTTGAGATGAATAAAAAAGAAAATTCAATACTGGGATATGGTAAGCCGGTGATGATTTTATACGATAAAAACGACAGTACTTATATATCGGCCGACACCTTGTTTTCCGGCCTGCGCAAGCCAGACAGTGTGGCTACTTCAAAAAAGAACAAGCGGGAAAAAATAGAAAAGACCACAGCAGTAAATGCTTCCGATACAGCCATCAGGTATTTCCTTGCTTTTCACCATGTACGCATTTTTAATGATTCTATGCAATCGGTTTGCGACAGCCTTTATTATTCTTCTGAAGATTCTGTCTTCCGGCTTTTTAAAGACCCTGTAGTATGGAACGACAAAACGCAGGTAAAAGGCGATACCATTTACCTGTATACCAAAAACAAAAACCCCGACCGTGTATATGTGTTCAACAATGGTATCATCATCAACAAAGCCAACGAAAAAATGTACAACCAGATTGGCGGGCGTACCATCAATGGTTATTTTAAAGAGGGTAATATTGATTATATGCGGGTGAAGGGCTCCCCTGCCGAAAGCATATTTTACCCCTATGATGAAGACAGTGCTTATGTAGGTATGAACCGCAGCAGCGGCGATGTAATTGATATTTACTTTGTAAACAAGGAATTGAACAAGATTAAATTTGTAAATGATGTAAACGGCATCATGTACCCTATGAACCAGATACCTGAAGAACAAAAGCAACTGAAAGGCTATGTATGGTTAGATAAGCGCAGGCCGAAGAACAAGCTGGAGTTGTTCGAGTGAGCGGTATAATCCCTTATGCAATTACAAAACCCGGTGTATTGAATAGTTATTCCCATTTTTTCAGCAGCTCCCTTCCGTCTATTTTAATCTGCTCATCATCTTCCGTTCTGCTGCCAAGTTTCAGCATGGCATTAATGGTATTGATTGCTTTTTGTTTTTCATCATTGCGCTTATATGCCCTTGCCATCTCGTAGTAATTTAGTACAAAAAGCGGGTCAAGTATTTTTGCTTTTTCAAACGCCTTTATTGCTTCTTTTAATGAAGCTGCAGGCATACCACCATAAAATATTTTAGCGGCGGCCCGTTCCAACCCGCTGAGATTACTTACTTCGTAATGCCATCTGCCCAATACATGCCATGCCCTGAAGTTGGCTGCATCATATTTAATGGCCAGTTCTGCATACCGTTTAATGTCTTTTGATGCAGCAATTTTTTCTTTCCCACTTTTGGTGAGAGCCATTCTTCCCTGAGCAATAGCCATCACACAGTTGGCGTCGCTGCTGTTGGGGTTCACTTTAAGTGCAGTTTCTGCATAAATCCTGGCGCCCTCATAGTAATCGTTCATGGTGGCTTTGTTTGCCTGCCGCTTACAAATACGGCTGCACAATTCACTGCATTTTACCAGGGCATAAATATTGGTTGCCTGTATTTTAAGTACCTCCTTAAATTTATTAAATGATGCCAGTTCGTTTGGAACAGCTTCCAGCCTGTCTGCCTCTTTTATCAATGCTGCAACATCCTGAGCAGGAGCCATTGCGCAGATAAAAATAAATGCTAAAAATGTAAAAAAATACCGCATAAAATATCAAAATGTACTTATAATAAAATGTTATCCTTTGCCATTGGTTGAGTAAGTTACACCTGCCCTGCCATTTAATCCTTCAATGGGTGTATTGAGTTTATCAATGCTAACCGAAATTGCCGTTATCCGCTTATCCAATGCCGCTATGTTTTCTGCTATTTGCCAGGCTACAGTTTCCAGGAGACCAGTTGGAACATCCATACGCTGCTTTGCAATAGCAAAAATGGCAGCATAATTTACCGTGTCATCCAATTCTACTACTTTGCCTGTTTTGTTAAAATGTACTGTGATGTTTACTTCAAACTCATTTCCAAGCAGTGATTCTTCTGCATGCACACCATGAAAAGCAATAAAACGCAGGTTTTTTAAATGTATGCTGAACAAATTCCTTCTTTTTAAACTACTGTTTTAATGAAGCCCTTTTTCGCCCAGGTAACGCTCTGCATCCAGCGCTGCCATGCAGCCACTGCCTGCAGCCGTAACAGCCTGCCGGTAAATTTTATCCTGCACATCGCCAGAAGCAAACACCCCTTCTGCATTTGTTTTTGTAGTGCCGGGCACTGTTTTGATATAACCGGCATCGTCCATATCTATCCAGCCTTTAAAAATATCACTATTCGGCTGGTGACCAATGGCTACAAAAAATGCGCTTACCGCTACCTCCATCTTTTCGCCACTTACATTATTTTTTATTCGCACTGCTTCCACCTTTTTTTCGCCGAGTACTTCGTCAGTTTCACTGTTCCAGTAAATTTTTATATTCTCCGTTTTAAGCACCCTGTCCTGCATTACCTTACTTGCCCGCATTTCGCCCTTGCGCACAATCATGTGTACCACCGTGCAAAGTTTAGACAGGTAAAGCGCTTCCTCGGCAGCAGTATCACCGGCTCCCACTATTGCCACTTCTTTTCCCTTAAAGAAAAAGCCATCGCAAACGGCGCAAGCACTTACGCCATAGCCATTCAGGCGCTGCTCACTTTCCAGCCCCAGCCATTTTGCCGAGGCCCCGGTGGAAATGATCACGGCATTGGCTTCCATCCAGTTATCCTCATCAATCTGAACTTTGTATGGCCTGGAGGAAAAATCTACTTTGGTAGCCAGCCCATACCGTACATCTGTACCCATACGCTTTGCCTGGTTTTCAAAGTGTACCATCATTTCAGGGCCTTGTATACCATCCGGATAACCGGGATAATTTTCAACTTCGGTTGTTATGGTAAGCTGCCCACCCGGCTGAATGCCCTGGTACAAAACAGGGTTCAACCCTGCCCTGCTGGCATAGATGGCAGCGGTATAACCGGCCGGGCCAG
>JANMDL010000780.1:0-4484 GCA_031376295.1 Chitinophagales bacterium | reverse complement strand
ACAAATTCACTTCTCAAATCAAGTGTATCTCTACCTCCGGCTGAGTTTACAGAGTCAATAACCCATTTCCTAAATATTTGATTATGACCTACTTTATTTAATGAGTCAATTATCATTTCTCGCCGCATATTCAACCTATACCCATTACCTGTATTTACATATACTAATACTATTTTTCTCTTCCTCGGTTTACCTGAGCTCAAATTTAACTTGCCAATTGTATCACCAGCATTTGTAATCACATTAATAAAGCCTACAGTTTTCAAACTGTCAAACTTGGGTTCCCATTCAGTAGCATAAACATCCAGCGCACTTAAAGCCTGCAATTGCGCATAATTTAATACCGGGAAATTACTACTGCCATTAATTTTAATTTGTGGAGTGCTTGGTTTAAAAGAAACTGAAAAGTTTTTGTCATTAGCTGCTGAAGCTTCTATCCATTTCTTTTCGATTTTTATTGTAACTGATTGGCTGTCTAATATGCTCATCCAAGGTACAAAATACGCAGTATCGGTAACTATATGCCTAACTTGTGTGCCACTTTTATATCTTATACTATCCCGCAAGGCAGAATGATTATGACTACTGTCATCAAACCCATACTCACCATTATAATTTGTGCCAATCCTAAAATAAACAATAGGCTTTTTGTAAACCTTTATTGGGTTTTTTGTGAGCAGTTTGCTATTACCACTATCTACTTTTTCTTGTATAATACTTGGCGTGCTAATGTTATAATCACATGAAATAATGCCGGTGCATTTACTTGTATCATTTCGCTTCCAGGCAAGGGCAGTAGTACTTACTGTACCATTCTCCCGATAGATAACTAAAGTTGCAGGTGTTGTTCGTTGCATTAAGTAAATGGTATCACCTTCATAATACTTTGTGGTATCAGGGCTGGCTCCATTTATAGTATCACTACCTACTGCATCTAATACAACCTTTACATAATACCTTCCCGGTGGCGGTGGCGGTGGATTACCGCCCTGCTGGTAAATATCATAATAATACTGCCAGTTGTGCAATATGTTCATTTCATCCCCGCTTAACCCAAGGCTTTGCCAGTAGCTATCGGCCCAGGGGTCGTAAGGGCCGCCGGGGTCGTTACCATCATTGGGCAGCCAGCCGTTATCCGTCCATGCCCAGTTTTGATCTTCCCCGGTCATTCCTTCAGGCATTTGCGTGTTGCCCCCGGGAACATTGTTAACAAAATTGCTGATAGCATGGCCGATACTTGTAAAAAAGTTGCCAACATTGGTGAATGCTGTATTCAGCCATATCCAAAAAGAACCGCCGCTGCTGCCACAAGGGCCGCCTGCACCGGGCTCATAGCATTGTGCATATAATGATGCGCCTGCCGTAATTGCTATTTCTCCATCCTGCCGCTGACCCGGCAATAGTTGCAGTATAAAAACAAGTATTAAAATTATCTTTTTCATATTCCTGATTTTTAAGTGTTAGAGTTTTACCAATTTAGTGGCTTTTATTCTATTGCCATATACAAGCCGCACGATATAGGTGCCTGCTGCCACCTGTTGCGTTTTTATGGGCAAGGTATATTTGCCTGCTTCCAGCATACCAGCTTTGTTGCTGTACACCATATTACCTTCGAGCGTAAGCAGTTGGGTTTGCACTTCGCAGGCTTCTTTTAGTTCAAAATCTATGGTAACTACATCCATAAAAGGATTGGGGTATGCCAATAAATCGTTGGTAATGCTAAAATCGCTGCCGTCTGCATTGGTCAATGTAATATTGCCAGTACCATTGCCTGCCGCCTGCCTTGTAAGTGCCACGTACTGGGGCTTTTGCGGCTCATTGCGACGTGGGCTGTGCATTTGCACATTACCGCACAGGTATACATTGCTGCCATTGCTTACCCATTGCAACTGTGCATTGGTAAATTGATACACAAGGCCACTTACGGGGCTGTAATGATCAGTACGGGTGTATTGGGTGTTTTTAAATATCATTGCCCTTGGCGTAAGCACTGCTTGCAGCGGCACCGTAATGCTGTCTGCCTCTATCCACTGCCCGGTAAGTTTACCAGCCTCGTAGTTAACCACCAGTGTAAGTGTGCTGCTGCCAATGGCATTTTGGCCGCTCCAGTCGTATTTAATAATGTAGCCTTTGTAAGTACCTGTAATATCTGCCGCTGGTATATGATGGCTTATTTTTTTATACTGGTTAATGTTTTCTGCACCGGGTAATGCTGCTGCTTTTAGTTGCTGTGCC
Source organism: Chitinophagales bacterium (assembly GCA_031376295.1). GTDB lineage: Bacteria > Bacteroidota > Bacteroidia > Chitinophagales > Chitinophagaceae > Ferruginibacter. The sequence continues at coordinate 2,249 of JANMDL010000780.1, read as the reverse complement.
AATGCCTTTGCTGCTTCGTTGCTGTTTTCGGCAGTGGGGGTATTCAATTCCTGCATGGCAAGCCCGTATCTTTTTTTAGCAGCATTTTGCAGCCAGGTTCTTGCCTGTGCTGTATCAGCCGGTACACCGTACCCATTGCGCAGGCACAGGGCATAAAAATACATACTGTTGGAGCGGCCTTCTACTGCGCCCTGCTTAAAAAGGGCTGCTGCTTTTTGATAATTTTGTGTGCAGCCAAGCCCCTTGTACAGCATATAGGCCTGCGCATATATGCTTTGCGCATCGCCCATTGCGGCTGCTTTGGCAATATAACTGTATGCCTTGTTAAAATCCTGCGCATCGCCCTGCGCCTCTTTGTACAGCATACCCAACTGGTACCATGCAGGTGCAAAGCCTGCATTACCTGCCTTGCTAAACCATTCAATGGCAAGCGGCATACTGGCTGCTGCGCCACGCCCTTCTTTATACAATGCACCCACTGTTACCATTGCACTGGTGTTGCCTGCTGCTGCACACTGCTTGTACAGTTCCATAGCTTTTGCAGGGTCTTTGGGTTTGCCAATGCCAAGCAGGTGCTGCCTTGCCTGCTGCATCAGGGCAGTGTCAGTGTCTGCTGATTGTGCAAATAGCTGCATGGCTACACACAGGAGCATAAAGCCCGAAATCATTTTTTTCATCATTGTTGTTTTTATTGTTAGAAAATGGTTTTTGTGTTTTATTGAGATTGGGTAAGCAAACTGTCGGCCTTTTTTGTGGCCAACTGTTTTACCACCGAGGCTGCATATTGCTTGATGCCCAATACCTGCCTGCTCTTTATTTTTACCGGCATGGCAAGTATTTCTTTTGCTTTATTAATCACATTCAGTGTATCTTTTTGCTGCTCATACAACTTGAGCATGGCCATTCGGGGTATGTACTTAAAGGGCTGCATATCCTCAGCAATGGTGTACAGTATTTTACTGCTGTCGTACCTGTTCAGCATTTGATAGCAATACCCGGTTTTAGTAAATATATCAGGGATGCTTGTTTTTTGCATGGCAAGCCTGTATGCTGCAATGGCGTTGGGGTAATCTTTTGCTTCCCGGTAAGCATCGCCCACATTTTGCTGGTAGCTGGCATAGTTGCTTAACTGTGCGTTTAATGGCTGGTAGGCGGCTATTTTATTAAATGCTTTTGGGGTATTGCTTATTTGCCAGTTGGTATAAAAGGCACTGGCAATACTTATCATATTGATAAAGAGAAAGCCTGCTAAAATAAGCCCGGACACACCATATAATACCCGCAGCCACTGCTTCAGTTTACTGGCATATGCAGGCTGCTTCGGCTTCTCAATAATTATGGGGCTGCTGTGTATGCCTGTATAAATTATAAACAAAAGATTGGCAGGTATGGCTTCTATACCAAAATTAGTTAACTGCACTGTTATAAAAGCAGCAAGCAAGGCCAGTAAGCCCGGCTGCTCCTTTCGCTTTTTGTACCAATACCGTGCTGCTGAAAAAAGGAAAGCTATCCATAATGCAATGGCAGGCAATCCGCCCTCGGTTGTAATTTCAATCCAGTCATTATAGGGAGTTTCTACATGATCGTTTTTCTCATTCTTTTGTGCGGCGGCAAATAGGTTATACTGCTGCTCAAACATGCCAAACCCATAGCCGGTTACTGGCTGCTGCGCCACCATTTGCAGGCTCGTTTGCCATATATACAGCCTACCAACAGCCGATGCTGCTTTAAATTGAAAAAGTGAAATGCAAATAAAAAGTGTTACCATCAATGCAAGGCTTACTGCAAGCCCCTTTGTGGTAAGCCGAAGGTGTTTTTTTATAAAACTCTTTATATTTTGCTGATAGCTGTACAAAAGCAAAATTAATACAGCAAGATAAGCACTGCGGCATTGCAGCAATGCAATGGCCAGTAATACCAAAATCCTGGTAACTATAAAACAAACTCTTACAATGCGGCTGTTAATATTTCTTACTTGTAATAATGCAAAAAAAGCAAAAGCTAAAAATAAGGCAGATACATTGGGATTGCCCCATGTGCCGGTACACAAAAAAGTACTGTCGTGTACACTAAAGATACCAGCGCATTGCAGTAGTACCACTATCGCCTCTAATAATGCCAGCAGTGCGATACCTTTACACACATTTCTGGCAAAGCTTACATTACTTTGCTGGCAGGTGTACACTGCCAGTAATAATAAGGCATTGCCTGCCCAGTAATAGTGTAGCAGGCCTGTTGTGCGGGTGAGC
>JANMDL010000748.1:0-3040 GCA_031376295.1 Chitinophagales bacterium | reverse complement strand
GTATTTCTTCTCCAATAATAATCTTGCAATGGCCAATCCGTCACCGCCATTGTTACCGGTACCACAAAAAACAGCAAACCTTTTTTCTCTGTTATAGTTATTGATCAGCCAGTTGCAGCACGCTGTGGCGGCTTTTTCCATCAGCTCAATTGACAGGATGGGCGTATGCTCAATAGTGTAAGCATCCCATTGCTTTATTTGTTCTGCGGAAAATATTTTCACATGGTAAATGTAAAAACAAAAGGCGACAGTTTACATTGTTTACCGGTATTACCGCTTAAAACCTGTACCGGATAGACAAGCCCACAGTGGATCCTTCAAAGCCAATATATTCTATGAGGTTTAGCTCCGGCTTCCAGTCGAGTGTGAGGTTGAGCGGTACATTGGAAAAATTATAATCAAGCCCCACAATACCTGCGGCACCTATATTGTTTACATTGTTGGCAAAGCCAGCATAGCCGCCAAAGCCGATGAACCATTGCAGGTTTTCAGCAGCAATGGGTTTGTGAATTTCATACAATCCGCAGATAGAGAAGCCGTCTCCAAAACTGAGTATACCTTCGATGGCATTGTTATTGGCTAAAAACCTTTTGAAAGTAATACCGCTTTTTACAGACGGTACTGATGGCCCGAGCCTGATGCCCACTGCGTTTCTGTACGAATTTTCCTGTGCCTGCGCTGCCTGTGTAACCCATAAAAGCGCAGAGACTGCTATCAAAATTTGTTTCATAAATACCTTTTTTTGCATTGTTACTAAAATGATGCCAGTACAGTGAGTCCGGCATAGGCATAACGCTGTATTGCACTTTTTTGCTGTTAAGGTTTTGCCAAAAAAATATTGAGGATGGTGAGAATACAGGAAATGCTAATCAGGATGAATTGTTTTTATGTACCCATCAACCTGTTTTTCTGTACAGTATATTCTTCCTGCGTAATGGCACCCTTCTGCAGCAGATCAAAGAGCTTGCCCAGTTCATCTGCAATCATTTGTTGTGATGGTTGTACAGCAGCGGTATTTTTTGCAATGGCCTGGGCTAATTGTGCAGCCTGGTTGGTAATCTGTGTTTTCTTGTATTCTTCCTGGGCATGGGTAATGGTATCTTTTAACAATTTTGGATGGTGAATAAGTTTGTAAGTGGTTTCGCCCATTTCTGCTGCCGTTTGTATGTCCACATCTCCAAAGCCAAATATGCGGCCCCAAACTGTCTGGTCGTATTCCACATTATTAATCTTATCCAGCGGACTTTCTTTTGAGTAGCGGCTGAAAAAACCACTTTCATCTATAACCCGCAGGTTGGTTACCGCCCACAGGTTGTGTTTCCACTCTAAGTAAATATACATAGGCACTAACGCAAGCAGCAGGGCTATTATCAATCCTGTTGTTGAAAAAACCCACACAAGCAATATGCTGAGTACGAGCCACATAACAGCCGGCAATACTAATTTTAGCCAGTGCTGCCTGATGGTGATCAATAATTTTTCGTCTTTCTTTAATGCTGTTCTCATTGTACATTTATTGGTTTAGTGCCGGGCAATAGCTTACCATATATTTACCCTTTTGGCTTCGGGTCTGAACATTTTATCGTTGTTCTTTACTCCAAATGCGTCATAAAAGTCGGGAATGTTAACCACAGGGCCGTTTACTCTTTCCTTAGCCGGAGAGTGTACATCCGTCATAACCTGGTTGGCAAGCCGCTCTTTTTTTGTCTGGTACATCCAGCCATAAGCATAGCCCAAAAAGTAGCGCTGCACAGGTGTAAGTCCGCCAATCAGCTTACCTTCTTTATACTGCTGCGTTTTTTTAAAAGCTTCCAGGCCAATAATCATTCCGCCAAGGTCGGCTATGTTTTCGCCCTGTGTGGCATCGCCATTTACATGCAGCGTATCAACGGGTATAAATTCATTGTATTGTTCAATAATGGCTTTAGCCCTCTTTTTAAATTCGTCACCGTCTTCTTTGGTCCACCAGTCAGTAAGGTTACCCGCCGCATCATACTGCCTGCCCTGGTCGTCAAAGCCATGCGTAATTTCATGGCCAATTGTGGAAGCACCTGCATAGCCATACACAAAAGCATCGTCAAGGTCTTCATCTTTCATGCCGGGCACTGCAAAAATTCCTGCCGGCAGTACAATTTCATTATTACCCGGGTTGTAATACGCATTGTAGGTTTGTGGTGTCATTTCCCACTCAGTGCGGTCAACGGGTTTGCCCAGTTTTTTAATGTTGTAAATATGCCAGAATATTTCTGCCGCCACCATATTTCTGTAATAAGAATCTTTTGCTATTTCCAGCGATGAAAAATCTTTCCACCTGTCGGGATAGCCTACCTTTTTGCTTACTTTAGATAATTTATCCAATGCCTGTGTTTTTGTTGTTGCGCTCATCCAGGGCAGGCTCTTTATCCTGTCGGCATATACTTCACGGATGGCTTCAACCAGGTTGCTGTAGCGCTCCTTTGCTTTTTCATTAAAATATTCTTTGGCAAAAAGTTGCCCCAGCAGTTCACCCATTGCACCCTCTTCCGCATCAAGTACTCTTTTCCACCTTGGCCTGGGAGCCGTAGCACCCGATAATGTTTTGCGGTAATTGAAGGCATTCATGTAAGTGGTATTGTCTAAATAACCGGCGTATGATTGTATTACATGAAACTTTATGTAATTTTTCCAGGTAGCCAAAGGAGTTTTCTTTATAGCTTCTCCCAGCGCTTTAAAATAATCCGGTTGCCCTACCAGTACTGAATCTTTTAAATTGGAGATGCCAATGTTTTTGGCGTACTCCTGCCAATTAATGCTGCCGCAGATTTTGTTTAGCTGGTCAAAAGTCATTTTGTTGTAATTGGCATAAGGGTCACGCAAGTCCTCCAGTTTACGGCTGGCTGCAGCCAGTTTCTTTTCCAGTTCATACACTTCGTTCATGCTTTTGGTAGCCATAGCTTTGTTCATACCCAGTTGCATAAAGGTTTGCATCATGTATTTTTTATATGCTTCCCGTACTTTAACCGTACGGCTGTCAGTTTTTAAATAATACTCCCTGTTGGGC
>JANMDL010000715.1:0-2578 GCA_031376295.1 Chitinophagales bacterium | reverse complement strand
TCGCCCTGGTACAGGTACAGGTTAATGGCACCGGTTTTAAACACAAGCAGCAGGTACATAAGCATTGATACTGCCGCATTGATGATGAAGAAAAGGAAAATGGTACGGTGAACTGCTGCAGGCTCATTACGTTCTACCGACAGCTTTACCTGGTGGCAAGCCAGTATGCAGAGTACCCAAAACAGGATACCTGTGAGCAGGGCAATATTGTAATGACTGTTTTTAAACAATCCGTAAGCCAACCAGTTAATAAGGGCAATGGCAATAACAGCAGGATAAAAAAGGGGGAGTCTTGAACGGCGAAGGGCAAAACCGGGTTTGAGATTAAAACGCAGGGCATAGATCAACAACACTGCTGCAAGCTTAACAACTAATTTAACATTAAAAAAAAGGAGCAGAAAAACAAGCAGCGGCCAGTCAACTGACTTTAAATAAGTACTCCAATTTACTGCTTTGCGTATCATCATAAAATAGAACCCGTTCCGGCAACTGTAAATATCTGCTATTGCTGCCATTCAAACGAAAAAAGAGGCTGAAAGGTTGCTTTATTTTTTAACCGTCCACGGCAGAAATTTTACATCTTTTAAACGAAATGCACCGCTAAGCAATAGCAGCAGCAGGTACAGCAGCATAGCAACCGGCAATGCCACCACCACATTACTGAAAAAATAAACTGTACCCCACCCGGCCAGGGCTGCACACAATACACACACAGGCAGCCACAGGGTGTGCAGCAGCAACTGCTTCATTTTAACGGCGTACAGCAGCAGCATACTTTGCAGTATCATTGCCCCCAGGTAAGCCATGGCAGCACCTTTGCCCGAATAAAGCGGTATCAGCAGTAAGTTGGCTGCCAGGTTACACAAAAATATTACCAGTGTTATATAAAAAATCAGCCGCAGTTTTCCCTTTACAAAAAGTATCGTCCACAACAGGTTATTGAGGTATAAAAATGGAATTGAAGCACTAAGCAACAGGATAGTACTGTTGTTTACCGCACCGTAGCGGCCCAGTGCAAGTGCCTCTGTTACCGGCACCCACAAAATACAAAGTATCAGAATGGTAGCTGCTGCTATTACCATCTCCAGCCGGAGTAATGTAACAAAACGGGCTGTATTTACTTCGCCACGGCTGTACATGCGGGCAAAGCGGGGAATAAGCAGCGGGCCGATAATCAACAAAGGCAGGGTGGCCAATTCATACATTTTATAAGCAAAACTGTATTCGGCCAACTGTATCACCATCCCCATTAAACCCATCAATATCCAGTCTATCCGGGCCATAGCCGAGCTAACAATTGCGGTACCCAACTGTGGCAGCGATTCTTTCAGCAGGTTTTTGTATGGCTGCCAGTATCCTGCGAAAGATAACCGCAACTTCAAGTGTTGCCGGGCAAGCAACCAGCACAAAAGCCATTCAACCACATCGCCTGCAATAAAAACAATAATAACAGTGTTTGCATTTAACTGCTTCAACCAAAAAAGCACCATCATCGCAAATGCCCGCAGTACATTTGAAATAACCATCATTACCGCCATCACCCCAAACCGTTCTCTGCCATTAGCCCATTGCTTAAAAGGAGAAGCAAAAAAAATAGCCAGTTTACCCAATGCCAGCCACAGTAAAAAATAATGCGTATTAAAAAAATGAGGAAACAACCAACTGCCAGTGAGCAGTAATAAATAAAACACCAGCCCCATCAACCATGTATGCAGTACAAATAATGGCACCACCAATGCGGCATCATTACCTGCTGCAATTTTTTTAACCACCAGCTGGTCAATACCAAAACTAAGGATGGCAAATGATGTAAGCAATACAGCCAGCGCCCAGTTTATTTCACCAAAAGCTGTTTTATCCAGCTGTACTGATAAAACAAGGAATATCACCAGGCCACAGCACTGGTTAATAACAACCTGCAAAAAACCAGGCGCTGAATCCTTCCATAATTTTTTGTGTAAAAAGGCCATCAGGGTCAGCTTAATTATTTTTATTTACTGAATGGCTTAAAGATGGCTGAAAAAAGTACGCCGGCGCTGTTGAGTTTGATATTGCCCAAACCAACCCCGCCCAATGGCAGCTTTAGGTAGGGTTCAGCAGCAAATGATACTTTTTTATTAAGCCGGTACCGGTACCCTGCGGAAAGTGTGAGTATGCTCAACAGATGGTTGTTCTGGTCATTGATGGTATATTCTCTTGATACAAGTGTGCCATTTCTTTTGTAGTAATATGTGTAAGTTTCCCGCTTCATAAACAAAGAGGAAATACCTGCCCCGGCAAACCAACTGTGGTTGTTTTTACGGGCAAAATCGTACGATAATGATACCGGTATTTCATACACAAAACAATCCCCTTTTATTTTTTCGATATTGCTGTAATAAGTTGACAATGATACATCTGATTTATAGCTGGCTGAATCGGTGGTATATATTTTTTTTGCTGCATAAGCACCTGCCCTGATAGTAAACCGTTTTGCAAATGTATATGCTATGCCTGCCCCGTAAGCCAGTTGCACTACGCCGGGCTGGTTGGTTTTTACAAAACTGTAATCGGGTCCGGCAGAAACAGTAAAAGCAAA
>JANMDL010000713.1:0-7652 GCA_031376295.1 Chitinophagales bacterium | reverse complement strand
TATCAAAAAAATGGGGAGAAAAAAGAATTTACCGGCATGGCAGACAGTACCTGGGAATTTGTTGAAAGGAAACAGGTGCTTACAGAAAAAGGCAAAAACAACGTACCGCTGATAAATGATTTTAAGCTCACCAGTCAGTCTGGTACTGATTCTACAGAGGCAATTCTTGGGCAGGCAGGCAAATATTACCTGCTATTCATTAAAGATTTTGATAACTATACTGTAAATGAAGATGCTGATCTGCGTTTGGCGGAGCGTTTATCAAAAGAGAAAATTCCATTTTATATTGTATCATCACAACCGGATAAAGCAATCAAAAGGTTTAAGAAAGCAGTCATTAAGGATTCAGCAGGTATAACCGTATTTACCTGCGATGTAACCGCTATTAAAACTGCAGCCCGCTGCAACCCCACTTTGTACAGGATGCAGGGCCCGGTTGTGCAGCAGAAATGGGCTGGTGCCGATATTGGTAAAGTGAAAGAAAACTGATTTTAAATTTAAAACAATACGTGCAACTGGTTCTGAAGAAAATATTTTATTCAATACTGGTACTCCTCGGGGTGGTGGTGCTGGTATTTGTAATGTTCCAGGGCTTTGGCGACCCTGCCAGGATGGTGGTAGGGCAAACGGGAGATAAGAAGACGATGGACAATATCCGCAAGGATTTATACTTAGATCAGCCTAAATGGAAACAATTTGTACTGTACCTAAATGATGTATCGCCCATCTGTTTTCACACAAAAGAAGACATTGAAAAAAAGCAACTCAGCGGTTTTTTTGTGGGTGGCAGTACCAAATTTGGTATTAAAACACCGTACCTGCGCAAAAGTTATCAAACAAAAAAAAATGTAGGTAAGGTATTGATGGAAGCCCTGCCGGGTACATTGATGCTGGCATTGGCGGCTATGATATTTGCCACCATCCTGGGTATATTGCTGGGTGTACTGGCAGCGGTTAAAAAAGGTACCTGGATGGATACTACTGCTGTGTTTACAAGTATCGCAGGTATATCTGCACCGTCTTTTTTTATGGCCATTATGATTGCTTATTTCTTTGGCGTGGTGCTGCACCAGTATACCGGGCTTAACCTTACCGGCAGTTGGTTTGATGTGGATGAAGTAACAGGAGAAAAATACCTTACGTTTAAAAATATCATATTGCCGGCCTTTACATTGGGCATCAGGCCATTGGCCATTATTACTCAGCTTACCCGCAGCAGCATGCTGGATGTACTCAGCCAGGATTATATGCGTACTGCTTATGCAAAGGGTCTCAGCAAGAGAGCTGTTATCTTCCGCCATGGGCTGCGCAATGCACTAAACCCGGTTGTAACAGCGGTTACGGGCTGGTTTGCCGAATTGCTGGCCGGGGCTTTTTTTGTAGAATACATTTTTGGCTGGAAAGGGATCGGCAAAATAACTGTGGATGCGCTGGAGAAATTAGATTATCCTGTGGTGATGGGGTCGGTACTGCTGAGTGCCTGTATCTTTATCGGTATCAATATCCTGGCAGATGCACTTTACCTTAAAATTGATCCCAGGCTCAGGGCCAGGTAGCCAATAGCAGCTCAAATAAGTACAACTTCTTTTCACAAAATTCGCCCCTAAATTTTCACTTTAGTAACAATAAAGCCTGAAATGCCCTGTTGCAGCGGGTAGCAGGTAGAAATACCTGATTAAAAAACAGTGTAAACTACGCTGTTACAAATTAAATAAAAGCTGTCAATTTGCTGTAAGGAAGTAGTACAAACGGGCAATTTTAAAAACGGGACGGTGGAATTGGCATTAAACCTTATCTCTTTTCAATTCCACCATTTTTTATTAAGAAATAACCTTCTGGGTTAAACATATTTCGGGTTCGTCTTCAGTATTTGGGTTTTAAAGCTATTGAGCTTTCGTGGTTTTCTATTTCGGTAAAGGGTTGGCCAACTGGCTGGCCTTTTTTATTTGGTACCATTCAAATCAGGATAAATACATAATTTTAGCAGGCGCCGGTAATAGTCAAAATACGGCCATTATAAATATGTCGGCAACGCTTATCATCAATATACAGCAACTGGTAAATGTAAGAGAGGAGAACTGCCTGCTGAGAGGTGGTGCTTTGGCACAGCTGCCGGTGATTGAAAATGCTTTTTTGCTGCTGGAAGATGGTGTAATTGCAGACTATGGACATATGCACGACCTTGAACTGAAACTGCCGCATTTACCAAAAAATGTGATTGATGCAACCGGGCAGTTTGTATTGCCTGCCTGGTGCGACAGCCATACACACCTGGTTTTTGCCAAAAGCAGGGAAGAAGAGTTTACCGATAAGTTAAAAGGAATGAGTTATGCTGAGATTGCTGCAAAAGGTGGCGGCATACTCAATTCGGCCAGGGTATTGAACGAAACCAGTGAAGAAACACTTTTTAACCTGGCCAGGGAGCGGCTGCAGCAACTGGTCAAACTGGGTACCGGTGCAATAGAAATAAAAAGTGGCTATGGACTTACGGTGGAAGGGGAACTGAAAATGCTGCGGGTGATAAAAAAACTGTGCAGCAAGTCATCCATGCTGATAAAATCAACTTTTCTGGGGGCGCATACTTTCCCGGTGGAATACAAGGATAATCACCAGGGGTATATTGACCTCATCATTAATGAAATGCTGCCGGTGATAGCGGCTGAAAAATTAGCTGACTATATTGATGTGTTTTGTGAAACCGGCTTTTTTTCGCCGGAGGAAACTGAAACCATCTGCCGGGCAGGGATGCAGTATGGGCTTTTACCAAAGCTGCATGTAAACCAGTTAAACAGCATCGGTGGTCTTGAAACAGCCATCAGCCTCGGTGCCATTTCAGCCGATCACCTGGAAACCATTACTGAGGCAGATGTGAAAAATATTGCAGCATCCAATACCATCGGTACATTATTGCCCACAGCAGCTTTTTTTCTGCGGATGCCTTACCAGCCTGCCCGGCAATTGATAGATGCAGGTGCCGCCATAGCGCTGGCATCCGATTACAATCCCGGCTCCTCGCCATCGGGCAATATGAATTTTGTGGTGGCACTTAGTTGTATACAAATGAAGCTGCTGCCGGAGGAAGCCATCAATGCAGCCACCATCAACGGTGCTTATGCCATGGAACTGGAAAAGGAAGCGGGCAGTATCACCATCGGGAAAAAAGCGAATTTAATTTTCACAAAACCAATTCCTTCATTAGCATACCTTCCATACTCTTTTGGTAGTAATTTGGTGGATAGGGTGATGATTAACGGGGAGTTTTTTAATTAAAAATTATGAATTAAAAATTAAAAATTTCTTTAATTTGAGCAGGCTTTAAAGTTCTTGTTACTGTATTTAATTTGTGTAATTAGTGTAATTCTTATAATTCGTGTTAGCTGTACTAAATTAGTGTAATTGGTGTAATCAATAAAATCAGTGACAAAAAATTCGTGTTAATTGTATTAAATTCTTGTAATGAAAAGGGAGAACATCATTTTGGAAAAATCTTATGCTTTTGGGTTGAGAATTGTAAAACTATATATGCATTTAAGAAAACAGAAAGTTGAAAGAGAATTATTGCTTCAACTATTGAGGTCAGGTACTTCAATAGGGGCTAATACAGAGGAAGCAATTGGCGGTCAATCCAGAAGTGATTTTGTACATAAGCTGAGTATTGCATACAAAGAAGCAAGGGAAACTTCTCATTGGCTCAGATTGCTCAGTGATGCAGGCCTCTTAGAAGAAAAATTAGCCGTATCATTTCTTTCCGACATCGAAGAGCTAAAAAAAATCCTTGTATCAATTATTAAAACCTCCAAAACCATAAAAGCTGCCCCTAATTCTTAATTCATAATTCTTAATTCTTAATTCATAATTCTTAATTCATAATTCTTAATTCATAATTCTTAATTCATAATTAATATGCAACTCATCGAATGTGTCCCAAATTTCAGTGAAGGCAACGATCTTAACATCATCCATCAAATAACAGCCGAAATAGAAGCGGTGGAGGGCGTGCGCCTGCTGAATGTAGACCCCGGTAAAGCCACCAACCGTACTGTGGTAACCATGGTAGGAGCGCCACAGGCAGTGATAGAAGCAGCTTTCCGTGCCATAAAAAAAGCAGGAGAGCTGATTGATATGAGCAAACACAAGGGCGAACACCCCCGTATGGGTGCTACGGATGTATGTCCGCTGATACCCATTGCCAATATCAGCATGGAAGAAACAGCAGCCTTTGCACAGCAATTGGCTAAAAGGGTGGGGGAAGAGCTGAACCTGCCTGTCTATCTTTATGAAGCAGCACAGCCAGATACCAAACGTAACAATTTGTCTGTTATCCGTGCCGGAGAGTACGAAGGTTTTTTTAAGAAGATACAATTGCCGGAGTGGAAGCCGGATTTTGGTCCCGATGTGTTTGATGCCAAACGTGGCGGTACGGTGATTGGTGCCAGGGATTTTTTGGTGGCGTATAATGTAAACCTAAATACAACGAGTACCCGCAGGGCCAATGCCATTGCCTTTGATATAAGAGAAGCTGGCAGAAACGTGGAAGAGAATGGTGTAAAAGTAAACCAGCCCGGCAGCCTGAAATGCGTAAAAGCCATCGGCTGGTTTATTGAAGAGTATGGCATTGCGCAAATTTCCATCAACCTGACCAATATTAATGTAACACCAGTACATATTGCCTTTGATGAGGTATGTAAAAAAGCGGAAGCCCGAGGCATAAGGGTAACAGGTAGTGAACTGGTGGGATTAGTGCCGCTTAAAGCGATGCTCGATGCCGGTAAATATTTTCTGCTCAAACAAAAACGTTCTGTGGGAGTAAGCGAAAAGGAACTCATCAAAATCGCCATCAAATCAATGGGGCTGGATGAACTGGGACCCTTTAAGCCCGAAGAGCGCATTATTGAATACATGCTGGCTGAGACATCTAATTCCAAACTCATCAGCATGACGCTGGCCGATTTTGCTGATGAAACAGCGAGTGAGAGTCCAGCACCCGGCGGTGGTTCTATTGCAGCTTATGTGGGTTCGCTGGGCGTTTCGCTGGCAACCATGGTAGCTAATCTTTCCAGTCACAAAAAAGGCTGGGATGAGCGTTGGAAAGAATTCAGCACCTGGGCCGAAAAAGGGGAGCAATACAAAAACGAACTGCTGAAATTGGTTGATGCCGATACCCGTGCTTTTAATAGAATAATGAATGCCTTTGGCATGCCCAAGGGAACCGATGCCGAAAAAGCCGCCCGTACACTGGCTATACAGGCAGCTACCAAATACGCCATAGAAATACCTTTTGCCGTAATGCAGTCCGCTTATAACAGTATGGAAGTAATAAAAGCCATGGCCGAAATTGGCAACCCCAACTCGGTATCGGATGCAGGCGTGGGAGCCTTGTGTGCCCGCAGCGCCGTAATGGGTGCGTTTATGAATGTGCGCATTAATGCCGCTGGTTACAACGATAAGGACTATGTAAATGATATTATCGCCAAAGGGAAAGTCATTGAGGATAATACTATTGCATTGGAGGCGGAGATACTGGTGGTGGTGAATGAGAAGATTGGGGTGTGAATTACTGATTACAATTATTATCTTCGCAGTATGTTAGAAAGGCTGAGTATAAAAAATTTCAAATCTATAAAGCAACTGGATTTTACCTGCAAAAAGCTCAACGTAATTATCGGTGAGCCAAATAGCGGTAAGAGTAATATACTGGAAGCACTAGCGTTACAAAGTCAGAATGCTGTAGGGGCGGAATTAAATAAAGAAATGTTCCGGTACAAAACGATTGGTGATTTGTTTTATGACAGCAACATCAATAATCCTATAGAAGTGAATACTGGTGATAAGCTGACATGTCTTCAGTTTGCTGTTAGTGAGAATGGGATATCTGAAAATCAGTTTCACTATTTCTTTAATAAGCTCGATAAAAAAACTGATAAAGATTCGTATATTAGTTTAGCTCACGATGGGAAAAAAAATCAAAATGGCTTTTTTAATAATGAAGGAACAAATGTACATTTTTATGAATTTAAACGGTTAAGCCAATTTTCAAATTCATACATGCCGCACCTTTCAGTACCTTATGGTGAAAATCTGCCAGGTCTGCTGCTCGCTAATCCGGAATACAGACATTGGGTATCAGATTTTTTTAAAGATAAGGGATTAAGGTTGACTATTAAGCCCTCTGAATTTGACATTATGCTCAGTAAAATGGTAGATGACACTATTTACAGTTATCCTTATTTCACAGTTTCAGAAACATTACAACGGGTTGTTTTTTATTGTATGGCCATCAAGAGTAATAAAGACTCTGTGTTGATATTTGATGAACCGGAAAGTAACACCTTCCCGTTTTATACCAAATACCTGGCAGAGCGGATTGCACTTGATGAAACCAACCAGTTTTTCATCACAACACATAATCCTTATCTTTTGTTAAGCCTTATTGAAAAATCCCAAACAGAAGACCTGAATGTTTGTATTGCTGAAATGAAAGACTATCAAACTATTATTAAAGTACTGGATCAGGATGAGATAACCAAAGTGCTGGACCTTAATTCGGATGTGTTTTTTAATTTCAACCAGTTTACAGAGGCATAGGCTAAATATTATGACAAAGAAAAATATCCCTGCCCAACAACCGGGTAAAAAAGAAATACATGTTGAATGTAAGCCTGATGAATTGCTGGTTTCAAAATTCGGCTTTACAAGGAAATTAGTTACTCATCATACAGGCAAATCAAGAGTGTTCAGTAAAATGAAGCTGGTACAGCATACATTGGCGCTTGTTGATGAAGATCCGGGGACGGCTAAAACCACTTATGAAAAGGAATTAATCCTTGTTGCAGAACGGCACGGGATAAAAAAATATGAAGATAAAAATGGAAACAGCATATTGGTTTTGGGTGGAAAGCTGGAAGATTGGATAGTATCTGTTTGCAGGCAGGCTGAAGTGAATCTGAAGGATTATGGACTGCCCGTTAAGCCCGATGACCTGCATGAAGTGATAAACCAGCGACTTAATCAATTTGGAGAATTGGTTAAGCATCTTTTGCAGGTAGAAAATCCTGCTATAACAACATTAAAGGGCTGGTTGGTATAAACAATTGAAAAGAAAATTTCTCAGTATATTTCCCGAAATTTCCCCCAACCACCTTCATGCAAAAATTAATATACCCCACTTTTTAATTGTAAAAGATCATTTTTACAGCCAGCCGCAAAACAGGTAGTAAATACAGCCCCTGAATGTTCTTTTGTTTATTTTTTATCCCGAATCAAACATACGGCCTGTTCATTTGTAATAGTAATAACTAAAGTGTGTTTCAATGAAGATCGGTATCATTTTGTGCGTACTCCTTTTCAGCAACAGTTTTGCAGGTTGTACTGCTCAGCAGCAAAAAGACGCCGGTACAAAACCCGGTGCAGATTCAGTGTATGCGTATGGTAAAGCATCCTATGATGGCATTGGTAAATTTTACCTGGGCAGGGAAATATCTTTTGTAATGGGAGCTGCAGCCAGTGATTGGCTGGAAAGAGATGAAAGGGATACTGAAGAGAATACCAGGCTGGCCATTGAAAAAATTCCGCTGCAACCTAATAGCGTTGTGGCTGATATTGGTGCAGGAACCGGTTATTACAGTTTCAAAATTGCAGCCAGGGTACCAAAG
>JANMDL010000700.1:0-10192 GCA_031376295.1 Chitinophagales bacterium | reverse complement strand
CTTTGGTAGCAGCAGCAATCTTAATAATACCATTGCAATAGCAGTAGGGCATTATCATTTGGTAAACTTTGCCAAAGTATCCTATTACAGCAAAGTAAGGGAATACTATTTTTGCAAAATATTCCCACCTGAAAATACTTTTTTGGGTATGGCTGACCCACGCCTGCACATTGCCGACCTGTTCAGGGGCAAGCTGATGGAAATAACACAGGCACAAGGCTCTACTCAGGAATTTAACTCAACCGATACCCTGATGGGTACAAACCTTACTGCCTTAGAAGCTGCCTACAAAAATTACCTGTTAAAAAAATCACTACTTATAACTTATACTGTAAACGGCATAAAGGATATAGTACAGAATTTTACAAGTGGCGATTATGTTTCTTTGCGCCCGCAGGAGCGGATGCACATTTTGAGTATTTTAGTGGGCGAAAATATGCTGGGCAACTGGGGCAACAACAGTAAAACCAATGAAGAAGGGTTAGCCCTTAAAGTGCTGGAAACAGTATCAAAGGAAGATGCGGAAAATATGCTCATCAACCTGAAGCAGCCCTCCTCCGTAGCATACAATGCGGCCTATCTTGCTGCCAATGCAAATAACGGTTCATGGAACAGTTTATTAAACCAGCAAAAGGCAGATTATGCCATGCTGCGCAGGCTTATCAGCGGCATTGATGATGGGCCGTTTGGTACAAGGTATGCCGAACTGATAGTGGCGGTAAAGCGGATGTGCATGAACTCCTCAAAATTTGATACAAGGTATGTAGATGCAGCCGTAAATTTTGACACAAGGGCTTTTAGTGTGGGCAAGCCAAAAACACCTTACCCCGGTGAGCGTATTTTTAACGATGCAAGTATTGCCAATGATGGTAAAGTAACTTTTAAAAGCGAGCTGTATTTTCCGCCGGAGAATACGGCCAAAAACCCCAAAAGGCCGTTGGACTTTTTGAACCTGCCCCCCGGTATTGAGCCAATTTTTGGAGGGGAAGATGGCGGAGGGGAGTTTGCCCCCGGAGTGGATTATGACGATTTGGGCGATTGGTTCAATACCTCTCCTGCTGGTATGCGGCTTATAGGCAGCCCCAATGGCTCGTATAATTACCACAGTGCCGATGATATTGTGCTTGACCCTTTTGACCTTGTGATGGTTACCGTAAACAGCGATGTTGCTTCTATTAAAGATGGTGCTGGCAACAGTATGGACAGTGCGCAAAAAATGTTTAGTGTGCCTGCCGTGTTTTTATACTATGCAAAAGATAAACTGCGCAACAATACGCTGGGTACTGCGGCAAGGGTGGCGGCAGATGTATTGGTGATAGCCGCCTCAATGGGTACGGCCACGCCGGGCGTACTTACCGCCGAGGGCGCACTGGAAGTGGCCGAGGGGGCATATATGGCTACAAAAGCGGCCAATGCGGTATATAAAATAAGACGGGCATTTGCCATATTTAACGGGCTATGTGCATCGGGCGATTTGGGTATTATTATGACTGGTATTGAAAACGACCCCAAGTACAAAGAGTTTGTAAAATGGTTTCAGTATGTGCAGATATTGGGGGCAGGCGGCGAATTTGGGTATGGCATAGTGCGTACCATCAACATCGCAGGAACGAGGTTTATTGCAAAGGCAAAAAACCTAAGCCCCAAAGTAAGGGAATACTGCAAAAAATTTGTACTTGCGTGGGACGATTTTAAGGCAAAGGTTACCAACACGGCCAGCATGATTAGCAACCCGGTAGCATGGACACAGGTGATGCAGCGCAGCAATGCCATCCGGGCGCAGTTTTGCCTATGGTTCCCCGAACTGCTGCAACAGATAGATGTAAGTATCGAAAACATATACAGTGCCGCCAAATTAATGCGGGCTAAAGTATTGGCCAATGGGGTGCTGTACAGTTCGCTGCCCATTACACCACGCTTTGCTGCCAGTACAGTATATACGTTTGCCTATTGCCTTAAAGTGGGTAAAGATGCTACTAAGCGCAGCCTTGCTGCCTTATTGCAGCACATTAAAAAAGCAAGGGGCGAAATAAATGGGCTGGAAAGTGTACCCGATGAACTTGTGGACGATGTGGGCAGACTATCCCAAAATGAGTTCGAGGGTATTGTGGCATTGCAGGACGATGCAAAGCTGTTAAGCCAGGATGATATGCTTACCGGGGTAAATATTTGTGGAAATAGCATGGAAAGGGCTGGGAAGTTTGCATCGGTTTTAGGTGAAAAATTTAATGCGGTAATTGCTAAGTGCAAGCAGTTGGGATTAAGCAAAGCACAAATGGAAACCCTGCTGCAAGATTTTACCAAGTACAAAAATTTTTTGGCAGCAGTTAAAACCGATATAAATGCTTTAAATGATTGGAAGAAACTGGAAGATGTGATAGCCGTTGTAAAAAATGATTTTCCCGTAGGCTGGAAGTATCGTAAAATTGATTATGATGTTTATGAAGTACTTGACGGTTCAAATCGTAAATTAGCAGCAGTTTACAAAGAAAAAGTAATTGCGCCGGGCAGAACATTGGCCGGAACGCCGGGCAATAAGATTTTGAACAAAGAACCGTTGCTTAAAAATATGACTTATGAAGTAGATGGGTTTATATATAAGACGGATGATTTGGGCAGGGTGTTAGATACAGAAGCAGACCTCGACAATGTAGTAAGGGTAAGATTGGGCAACCAGCAGATTAGGGCAGTGGATATTAAAGAAGGGATAAGAGGTTCTGACCAGGGTGGCCACATCATAGCCTCAAGGTTTTTTGGGCCGGGTGAGCAGATTAATCTTTATCCAATGTCGGCTAATTTGAATTTAACATCATGGAAACAGATGGAGAATATCTGGGCTGATGCTTTAGTAGCAGTGAAAGATGTTAAAGTAAAAATAAGTGCTGTATATCAAGGTACAGCAAAAAGACCAATTGGCTTTGAGGTGGATTACTGGATTGATGGTCAAATAAATACAAGAACCTTTGCAAATAATTAAATTATGATAATTAAAGAAGAAAAAGAGATTTTTAACTCTATTGCTGGATATATCATTTCTTCTGAAACTGATAATAAATGGAGTAGTGCGATACTAAAACTTACAGTAATAGAAGACACTGTGGACTTTAATTTGAATTTCATACTTAATAATGGGGAACAAAAAAACGTTAAATTAAAAAGTGCGTTTCATTGTGGATTAGATGTATTGAAATTGCATAAGATAACAAATAGTCATCCAAATTACAAAAAATGGAACAAAGCGGTATTTAATCTACTGAGTACCTCAAGATGCCATATAGAGTATATATGGGATCAGCAACTTCAAGATGAATTAGATAGGATAAAAAATGAATAATATAACTTGAATTTCAGCTTTACAACAAGTAAACTTTCACAAGTTCTATAAGGTATCTTGAATTAAAAATATTTATAAGGCCAAAATTGAGTCGAGGGAATAAGAAAAAAGATTTTTAATCACTAAGTATGGAACAAGAAGATATTTTTTTTGAATTAGCATTAGCTGCTAAAAAAAGTGTTGAAAAAGTACAAAATTGGACTAAAGCAATTTTGAAAATTAAACGATTTGAAGGTAATGTAGGTTTTGAAAGTTTTTATGCGCTAAATGTAGAGGATGAAATTCCAATTGACACTCAAGTGTCATACAAGACAGCAATGGCTGTAAATGAATTGCATAAAAATATGGCAACTTTATTCGGAAATAATAGTAAGTGGAATCGATTAATATTCATATTGTTCCCTGATAATAAAATAAAAGTGGAATATATATGGGAGGAACAATTACAAAATGAAGTTGATAGGCTGAATAGCAAATAAGAGGGATGATAATGGTTTATAAAATTTCATTGCAAAAAAAACTATGAAATTATTTTTAAAAAAATGACTGCGTATTTGTTAAGAAAAAAATAAAAAATTTGAATAAAATAGTAACTATTCTGATAACTTCTGTCATATTAATTTGCTTGCTTTTTTTTTCATGTAATGAGAAGAGGAATATTGTACACGTTATAACTGGTAAAAATAAAATAAAAAAGCTGAGACACTTAATAAGAAAACAAGAGGTTGATGGGGTTGGGATTCATTATTATTTCATTTATAATAATAATGGGTTGCTTTCTAAAATTGTCTTAGAAAAAAGCGACACGATTTTTTATAAATATTTTGGCGATACTTTATCAGTCGAAAGAATTAATACCGGAACAGATGGAGCATTCGGCGACTTCATTTTCCGGGAACTTAGCGAAAAAGTTTTGATTGTGCTTAATAAAGATAGTACGATCAAAGAGGAACTCACTTTTACGCAGCCTTATGATATATACCGAGATAATATATACAAAAATAAATATTTGCTAAAATCAAGAGTTTTCAAAAAGGATGGCATTTACATTTATAAAATGGAATATAAAAATGGCAACCTTATACACCAAGAAGTTATTTCCCCGGATGACAGTATAGAAACTAATGATTATGTATATGATTTAGAGAGGTTTAATACTACAAATATTGACTTTGAATCAAGCGGGCGTTATTTAATTGAGCGATTTAGATGGGGTATTTCAAATCGTAATGTATTAGTAAAATTTACTCAAGTAAACAAAAGAAAAAATCTCAATCAAACTATTGAATTTATTAATGAATTTGATAATGAGGGAAACATTATTAGGCAGGTTAACAAGAATAAAATAAATGGCAAAAAAGCAAATATAATAATGCAATACTTCTATGAATGATATTTATAAAAATATTTTTTACGATAGTATTCTGGTAATACTGAGTGAGGTTTATGAGTTAAATAATTACAAATGAATTTATGGTTCTGACTTATACAAGTAATTAATTTATTTTAACAGACATTAATGAGCATCTACATAAACGGTTACGCCATCAGCAGCATCAACAGAGCAAGCCTTACTAAAAGTGAGGACGATACCCCTATTGATGGGTACAGCTTAAATGCCGTAAAAGAAGATGCAGCTTACGGGCAGTGGGTAAACAGCATGGCCATCGTAAAAGATTTTGAGAGCGGCGTGTTTATAGAAACAGAATACCGGATAGCAGAAACCAGCCTGCAAGCACTATCGGTAAAAACCGGCGCAGCCATGTACCTGTGTTATTTAGAAGCGATGGGCTGCTACGGCTGTATTTATTACGTACAGGGCAAAAAGGTATTAGACAGGATAACAGTAGCCACCGGCGATATACAGGACGGGGTAAAAGGCAATGAGTTTGCAGGCCATGCCACAGCAGCATTGATAGCTCAACTGTTTACAAGGCTCACCGGCAGTACATTAGCCGCAGCCGAACAAACAACCGGAACAACTTTTTATTTTGAACCAATAATAAAACAATAAACCACCAACAACCATGTACATCAAACGATTCACTTTACTGCTATTCACCTGCACTGCATTAACCGCCGCCGCACAAAAATACAAAACGAAGGACGTAACCTTTTACCACTACCAGTACCCGCAGGTGCAATTAGACACACCACAATACCGCACCTATTCAGTAAGCGGCAGCCTGCCCGATTATATGGGCGGCAACTATGCCCTTGCAAGGCAGGCTTACCCGATAGGAAGTTTAAGGCGCATACCACAGGCAGGCGGTGATATAGAAGTGCTGATGAACTTCCCCTTTTATTATGAAGATGGATTGATAAGCAGGCCAGCAATAGTGCAGGGCAGCCAGAAAGAAAAAGTAAACGGCGTAGAAACTTCCTATACCGTGTATAGCTATCAGGGGACTTTCTACCAACCTTATGAGTACATCATCCGGGACAATACCAAAGGCACAGACCTGAGTACCGGTAAAGACAAGCGGCAGATAAAAGTAGCCACCGACTGGTACAGGAGCAGCGAAGAGGCCCTGCGTAATTGGGACAACGCCCTGCGGACACAAATGGGCAATGCTGCCAATACCATGTTGCGGGAATCAGGCACCGCCATCAACCAGCAGTTGACCGCAGCTTTTTACATGGGTAAAGTGCAGGCCAGGGCAGATGTGTATTACATGAAGGACAAGGAAGAATTTGCAGATTTGGACAGTGCCGCACAAGTGGCATTGCAAGCATACACTACCATTAATGCAACACAGCAAGGACAGCACAGCGATTTTATAAAAGCCATTGCCCCCGCAGAAGCGATATGGCAACGGGCAATGGCACAGTACAACCCCGAAGACAAAAAAGGCCGCATCAACAGCAAAGCAGCCAATATCATCCTGTTCAATTTAGCATGGGCAGCCTTTTGGAAAAATGATTATCAGGCAGCATTGGACTATGCAGACAAAGCAGATGAAAACGGCAAGCGGGATGGCTGGGTATATGGCTTTGAGCAGAAGGTAAAGGAGCGCAGGGAAAGAATGGGGAACAGTACAAATTAAAAATGAAGAATTAAAAATTAAGCATGAATACAGTTTTTAGTAGTTAGTATTAAGTACATAGTAAATACAAAAAATTGCATATTGCTTACTAACCACTAACGACTACATACTAACTACTAACTACTAAAAACTAACGAATAACGACTTTATACTAAAAACTAACTCTAAAAAAAATGAAAAAATTACAGCAGGCAGCAAAAAGAACACTGGTAATGTGCATCATGGTACTGGCAGCAGCCAGCAGCAAAGCACAAGCCCCGGATATGACCTCGGCGGCAATAAGTGCCGTGTATCAATCGCAGACCACCAGCCCGTTAATAAAGTACATCCTTAAATTAGACAAGGGTATAAAAGACAAGGGCGCAATTGTGGGCGCACTCACCGCACAGCATTTAGACAAGCTGCCCATCGGCATTGTTGACCCAACCGGCAGCGTAATGATATGTATTGACAGTGCCAAAGCAGGGCCAAACGGGGCAACCTTTAATGCCTATGCCGCCATTGCCATACCGGGGTTTAAAACAAGAATGTGTTTCCGTGCCACCAATGTACCCTTCGGCCCCAACGGTATCAGCAGCCTCAACGGTTCATCGGGCATTACCCTTACGCTTGTAAGCACCCATGTACTGCCCGGCAAAAAAGTAGATTGGGTATTACCCGGTAACGGCAACAACAATATTACTTTTGATTGTAATGGATTTAAAGAAGCCAACTTAGAAGCCAATATTTATTTTAAGGATTTTATATTTGTACCCGACCCTGTGGAAGCACCCGGAAGCAGCAGTGTAAAAGCCGCCGTAAAGTTTGAGCATATCGTCAACCTCAAAAACATGGTAGCCAGTCTGTCCATCACCCCCTTTAAAGTAAAGGGCATGGAAGATTTTGCTTTTAAAGTATCAGAAGCCACACTGGATATGAGCGATTACAGCAACCCCGCAGGATTTAGCTACCCACCAGTATATCAAACAGAATACGGCAGTAATATGAACCTGTGGCGGGGCTTTTACCTGCGCAACTTACAGGTACGAACACCCTTTAACAAAGGCGGCGGTAATTTAACAATGGGCGTGGATAATATGCTGATAGACGAACATGGTTTTAGCGGATTGATATACGGCCATAACCTGATGGACATAGGCGAAGGCAGCATGGGCGGCTGGTCGTTCAGCATGGATACCGCAAGGGTGGAACTGCTGCGCAGCAAGCTGATGGGCGGCAGCCTTGCCGGGGGGATGCGTGTACCCTTTCTCGGCGGCGACAGCCTCGGCTACCGTGCCACGGTAAGCCAGTGGAACGGAGAATTGGAATACAGTTTCCGGCTGGGGCTGCGGGAAGACAAGGTATTTACCAGCCCGGTGGGCAATGCCAAAGTGCGCATCAAAAGCGGCTCTTATGTAGAGGTAGGCAAGTATCAGGGCAAGTTTTTGGCCGCCGCCTGCCTGCACGGAAAAATCAGTAAAGACGATGGCGTAGCAAAATTTGGAGAACTCAATTTTGAGAACGTAAGGGTAAGCACCCGCAGCCCATACCTGCACAGCGGCACGTTTGCGCTCGATGGGGTAAACCTGTCCGCCAACCTCGGTGGTTTTGAAATCTCCCTGTCCCGCATTGCCTTTGGATTAGACAGCGGCAAAGCCATACTCGGCTTTACCGCAGGTTTGGGATTAAGTGATGAGGCCGACAGGAGTTTTGGCATAGCCGCCAGCTTTAAGTTTAAGGCCAATATGGTAAAAGAAACCGACCCGGTAGAACGCCACCGCTGGGAGTTTGCAGGCGTAACAGTGGACAGTGCCGCTATAAAAGTAGAAACAGGCGCATTTGATATTGACGGGATAGTAAGGTTTTATCAAAACGATGGCGTGTATGGCAATGGCTTTAAAGGCGCATTGTCGCTGGTACTTTTAAAAAGCAGTCTGAACATACACGCATCCGCAGGCTGTTATTTTGGTAAAAAAGATGGCCTCAAATATTGGCAGGTAAGTGCGTATGTAAGTGCCGATAATTGGGGCATACCCATTGTACCCGCCGTAGTATATATGAACGGATTTATGGGCGGCGTAAGCTACCACATGAAACGCAGCACCAAATTTTTTGTAACCCCCAATATGATGGACAGTAGCACCTACCAGCCGGTATCATCCCCCGACCAGTGGGCAAGGCAAACCTATGTGCCGGATGCCAACAGCAGTATCGGCATCCTGATAGGCACATCATTGTATGCGGTACAGGCCAACCTGCTAAGTGCCAGTGTGGCATTGGAGATTGGCCTGAACAGCAACGGCGGGCTGAACTTTATCCAGTTCAACGGATATGCCACATTGTTTAAAAATATCGCCACCATATCACCCGCAACTGTTGTAAAGGGCGATTATGCCAGTGAAGCTGCCTTTACCGCCACGGCAAGTATTTTGTACGACAGACCGAATAAAACCCTTCATGCCAACGTAGCTGCCTATATGGATTTGATAGTACTAAAAGGCGCAGGGGCGCAGAATATGGTAGGCGAACTGGTGATACACGCCGACCCCAACCAGTGGTATGTATATGTGGGCAGGCCAAGCAGCCCGGTAGGGATAAAAATGGCACTCGGCAGGTTTGAACTGGCCACTGTGCAGAGTTACTTTATGTTCGGCAAATTATTAGAGCCGTTCCCTGCACCACCATCAGAGGTAAGCAGTGTTATCAATTATACCCCCAACATAACCGATGGGCAGTTGCGCAATGGCAGCGGAGTAGCCTTCGGCGCAAGGTTCAGGGCGGGCTTTGGCTTAGACTGGGGCTGGCTCTATGCCGGTATCTGGGTAGGTGCAGGCGGCGACATCATGTTTTCCAAAAGCGGCAACGCCACCTGCGATGGACAGGCAGTAGGCTTTGGCGGCTGGTGGGCAAGGGGGCAGGTATATGCCTGGTTACAAGGTGGTGTGGGTGTAAGGGTAAAAATCTTTGGTAAGAAAAGAGATTTTAAAATAGTGGAACTGGCAGCAGCCGTATTGCTGGAAGCAAAAGTACCCAAACCAAGCTGGTTCCGTGGCCATGTGGGCGTGCGCTGGTGTTTGCTCGGCGGGTTAATAAAAGGCAATATGAGCATGAGTGTAAAAATTGGCAAGGAATGTACTACCATGACAGGCACAGGCATAACAGAAGAAACAGCCGTGGGCAGGGATTTGATAGCCAAAGTAATGACGGGTATATCGCCCAATCATACCCAATCAGGCGTGAGCGTTTATTCTATGCCTGCCATTGCCACCAATATACCGGTTGACAGTGTGTTCAGCCAGTTAGATGATTTGGGTAATGAGCAGCAGTATAAGATGGAACTGAATGTACTCAAACTGTACAAAGGTGATGAAGAAGTGCCGGGATATACTTCATACAGCCCCAACAAAAAAATGGCTTATTTTATCCCCAATAAAAGACTTTTACCCGATGCTGATTATAAAGTAAGAGCAACTTTGTACTGCCGTAAAAAACTACCCAACAGTAATTTCTGGACAAGTGCATTGGACGATGACGGTAACCCGCAAAGAGAAGATACCATCATTACTTTTAAAACAGCACCGCCCAGCGATGTGTTGACCCCTTCGGATATTGTATATGCTTACCCGCTTGCCTACATGAAGAATTTTTACAAAGCAGAATATACAGCAGGCGGCGGTTATTTGCAGATAAACAGCAATGTTGATTTTAACACCGTTTTTTATCCCGGCACACCCGGCAGCAATATGACCTATGATTATAAGTTCAAACTAAAATCCATTACGCCCGGCGACAGTTACCAAACAAATTATCAGGTCATCAACCGCAATGGCCA
>JANMDL010000685.1:0-2973 GCA_031376295.1 Chitinophagales bacterium | reverse complement strand
AAACTGAGTAAATCTCCATTTTATTAACAAAATCTTAAATTATCGGTACCGATAACGTTACCGGCAACGCTGCCGGTATTCCCGAATAGTTTTAACTTGTAGCTTTACAACACAAACGATTTGCAAAATGGATAAGCCGGCCACGATAAAGGACATTGCCAAAAAACTCAATATTTCCATCTCCACTGTTTCAAGAGCCATCAGAAACGCATCTGATGTAAACAGTGATACCAAAAAAGCTGTAATGGCTTTATCTGAAGAACTTAACTATCAGCCAAACCGGCTGGCACTAAGCCTGCGGCAGAAGCAAACGCATACCATCGGAGTGATAGTGCCCAACCTGGATTATGTACTGTCTATGATGGTAAAGGGTATAGATGAAGTGGCGCTGGAAGCAGGTTATACAGTAATGGTGTGCCAGAGCAATGAATCTTTTGGAAGAGAAATTGTGAACACCCGGCGCCTGCTGGACAGCCTCGTAGATGGCTTTATTATTTCTGTATCCAGCGAAACAAAATCATTTGAACATTTTAAAAAAATACAGGAAAGAAATATTCCCATGGTGGTATTTGACAGGGTAACGCCCCATCTTGTTGCCCCAAGTGTACACCTGGATAATGAGAATGGTGGCTTTATTGCTACAGAACATTTACTGGAACAGGGGTACAAACGTATTGCGATATTAGCGGGGCCAAAAAACCTGGGCATCAGTAACAGCCGCATGGATGGCTACTTAAGTGCTTTAAAAAAGTACAAAATCAAAAAAGACAATGAGCTTATTGTCCACTGCGATTTTAACCAGGATTATGCCTATTTTGCTACACTGGAACTACTGGCTATGAAAAAAAGACCGGATGCCATTTTTACCATCAGCGACAGGATGGCCATTGGTGCCATGCTGGCCATAAAGGAAAAGGGCTTAAAAATGCCGCATGATATTGGCCTGATTGGCTTTAATAACGAACCTGTTGTTAGCCTGCTCACCCCGCAAATATCCAGTGTGGATATGTCGTCGTTTGAAATAGGAAAAGCTGCAGCCAAACTGTTTATAGAAACGATGCACAACAATGGCGATATGCCTGCCGAAGAACAAATCATGAAACCAAGATTGGTCATAAGAGAATCATCACAAAAAAAATTACCCGCAGCAGGGAAACTTTAATAGTAAGATATGAAAAAAATAATAGTGTTACACTTATTTTTTTATGCCGCTTTTACAGGGATGGCCGAAACGATTTTTGTAAAAAATGCGGAAGAGCTCTCAAAAGCCAATACAGCGGCCAAACCCGGCGATACCATCATATTGCGCAATGGCTACTGGAACAATGTAACGATGACATTGAACTGTACCGGCACAAAAGAAAACCTGGTAACATTTAAGGCAGAAACTGCAGGAAAAGTAATGATTGCCGGTCATTCAAAATTAAAAATCGGTGGTACTTATATTGTTGTTGATGGCCTTTTTTTTACCAACGGATTTGCAGGAAAGGATGCCGTAATAACTTTCAGAACCGGTAAAAGCGAAATTGCCAATAACTGCCGGGTTACCAATACAGTAATCAATGACTTTAACAACCCCCTGAGGTTACAGGAAAACTACTGGGTTGCCCTGTACGGCAAAAATAACCGGCTGGATCATTGCAGTTTTATCAACAAAAAAAATATTGGTGTATTACTGGCCGTAGTGCTGGATGATGAAAGAAGCCGGGAAAATTTTCATTCCATTGACAGTAATTATTTTGGTGTAAGGCTGCCGCTTGCATCTAATGGCGGCGAAATCATTATGGTGGGTGTATCGGAGCATTGCCAGTTTAATTCCAATACACAAATTACTGATAACTTTTTTGAGTATTGCGATGGGGAAACTGAAATCGTTTCCATCAAATCCTGCAGCAATCTTATCCGCAATAATGTTTTTAAGGAATGCCAGGGCAGTGTGGTGCTTCGCCATGGCAATTACAATACGGTGGAGAGCAATGTTTTTTTGGGCAACGGTAAAAAAGGTACCGGCGGTGTGCGCATCATTAATAAAGGGCAATGGGTGGTGAATAATTTCTTTAACAAATGCAGGGGCGAAGGGTTCCGTTCCCCCCTGTCCATTATGAACGGGGTACCCAATTCGCCTGCCAACCGCTATCTGGAAGTGTCAGAAGCTCTGATTTGCAATAATAGCTTTTATGAATGTTCCCCTATGGGCTTCTGTGTGGGCAGTGACACAGAAAGGAGCGTTCAGCCATACAATGTAACATTTATCAATAACCTTTTTTACAATACCAAAGACAAGCAGTTGTACAATGCCTACGACGATATAAAAGGCATCAGCTTTGCAGGTAACCTGGCCGATAAAACCATTACGCAGCAAATGACCAATGGCTTTGTTAGAACATCACTTACCGCAAAAAAAATAAGTAATATAGTTATTCCCGGTGCAGGAGTGAATGCGGCAAATACAATCCCGGATTCGTTACAATCGTTAAGCGGCAACAGGTTGACAAGTTCGCTTTCATCAAAACAGGGTATCCCGGATATTACTCAATTACAGCGGACAATTAAAAATGCCCTGGGCTGCGGCGCAAAGTGGTTTAATCTTACATCTTCAATTAAAAACCAGGTAGCCGTAAATTGCCAAACTGCGGCATCAGTACTCTTGCAGCTTGAAAAAAATAAGGATGCACAGCTTACCATTAACCTTACCGGCACTGCCTACCATTTTAACTCCCCGCTGCACATGAACGGTCATGTTACCATTACCAGCCCTGTCAAACAATCCATACAATTTTCAGGCACTGATTTGCCATTTTTTATCCAGTTAAAAGCCGGCAACAACCTTTCGCTTAAAAACCTGCGGCTTGACCTGTCGGCTGTTATGGCAAACACATTCATTACTACAGATACATCGGGCAGCAGCAACCACAGCAATTTTTCCATGTTCAATTGCAGCATCACCAATTGTAACAGCGTTTTTTTTACTGC
>JANMDL010000670.1:0-4673 GCA_031376295.1 Chitinophagales bacterium | reverse complement strand
GTAAGTGGCTTACAGCACCCATTACTATACCGGTATTGGTATAAAACTGTTGCTCATATTTAACCAGCAAAGCGGCATCGTATTCAAAAGCGGGCCAATTTTTATGTTCCCATATCCAGGGCATGAGCGATAATATTTGCTTATATACCTTAAATATAGGATAATTTATGAGTTATATAAATGTTTTTTATCGCTCATTCATTGTGTTTTCTGTAAAAGAAGTCTCAAATAATCATATCCGGGGATACAAAATGTATTTCTAATACGATGTATAAAGCCCGGAGCGGAATCATTCTTTGCCAATTGAATCAACCATATCCTCCTTTTCGTTTCGCTTTAGCTTTAGCCGCAGAAAAAAGGCAACGATATATAATATAATGGCGGTGATCAGGGGAAAATTAAACCCAATATAATAAGCAGTTGAATTAATAGCAGTTGCATCAATGGGCTGTTCTTTAGCCTTACCCATGTAACCAATTACCTGCGCTGCAACCAGGCAGGTGGCAACGGTATTCAATGTCTTGATTTTCTTTTTCATAAAAATAAAGTACCGGCAGGCTGTTGTTTGTAAAATACCTGCAGCCAACCAAATATACGCAATCTGTAAATAGCAGAATGCCTTAGTTTTGTTGCAGACAAAAGCCCTTTATAAATTTCAGCAACATACCCAATGGGCAGTATTTAAGGTATTAAAATATTCAACAGGCATGCAATTTTTAAGAAAAATATGGGTCAGGATTATTGTTAGTTTAATAGGAGGAGGAGTGGTTTCAGAAATCATCCATATTTCAACCGGTGATCCCAACCGGCCGACCAATAACAGCCTGACGATTGTTTATTCGCTAATAATTTTTGGAGTTTTAGCACTCATCTTTGGCGGGCCGGATAAAAATATACGCCGGTAGTAATAATCATCATGTTCGGCATGCTGCATATTCCAAATAACTATTTACTTCAATCTGATTTGACAGGAGCACACTGCCTTATAAATTTCCCCTGATAGTTTGCTGAAGTGATTTCATGTTAAAGGGAACAGGCTTTAAATGTCTTATCTCTTTTGGTGGTGCCCCTGTTGTATTGGGCAACTGTGTCCAAATAACTTTTATTCCATGGCATTTTGCATGATGTACTTCATAGTTCACCCAGGGCCTGTTATCCGTATTTTCACCGACCAAAACCAGAACTATGTGTGATTTATTTATCATTTCCCGGATTTTCTTTTTCACATATTTTTTTCCCCTGGAGCTTTCACTCTCCCCGTCCCAGGAAGAAAAAGCAATATCAGTTCCAATATCTTGATTTTTCCAGTTGTCAACTGTTTTTTTGAATGTATATCTTCGTAGTCAAACGATATAAATACCCTTGCCATAAAAATTGTTTTTAATGCAGAAGATTTTTTTAATACTCAATGAGTCAGCTTGATGCAGTACTGCTGATTATACGTAAATGCGGTTGCTGGCTTTATTCAGATACAAAATAAATTAACCATTACATTCTTTGCAAAAGGAAAAACACCCTTTTTTGCTTTATTGCATCAAAGAAAGAAACAGCAGCTCCATTTAACGGAACAAAAAAACCGCAGCATCAGCCGCGGTTCGTATATCAATCTCTTTGAACTTACACCAGCATCGTCACCGGGTTTTCTAAGAATCTTTTTACTGTTTGTAAAAATGCAGCACCAACGGCACCATCCACACTGCGATGGTCGCAACTGAGGGTTACTTTCATTACGTTGGTGAAGCCGAAACTTTCTCCGCCGTGGTTGGTGTCTTCACCAACCGCTTTTTTACGCACCACAACTTCCTTAATACGGCCCACGGCCAGTATGCAGCTATCGGGCGGGTTGATGATGGCGGTAAACTCATCAATATCCATCATGCCAAGGTTGCTGATAGTAAAAGTATTGCCGCTGAACTCCTGCGGCTGCAGTTTTTTATTTTTGGCCTTGTTGCCCAGTTCCTTGGCTTCGGCACTTATTTGTGACAATGTTTTCTGATCTGCAAAACGTATCACCGGCACAATCAACCCTTCGGGCATAGCCACGGCCATACCTATGTGTATGTGGTGGTTGTGGCGGATAAAATCACCCATCCAGCTGCTGTTGGCATCGGGATGCAGACGCAATGCAGCGGCGCAGGCCTTTATCACCAGGTCGTTAAAGCTGATTTTTACCGGACTTACCTCGTTCATGGCTGTACGGGCGGCCATGGCATTGTCCATGTTAATCTCCATGGTAAGGTAAAAATGTGGAGCGCTGAACTTGCTTTCACCCAGGCGGCGGGCAATCACTTTGCGCATCTGCGTAAGCGGTGTATCTGTATGACCCTCCGTACCAGCGGGCACAAAGGCAGCCACTGGAGCTGCTGTTTTTGTAGCCTCACCCCTTCCCTCTCCCACCGGAGAGGGGGAAGCCGCTGCCGCAGGCACATAACCATCAATATCTTTTTTGGTAATGCGGCCACCATCGCCGGAGCCATTTACTGCTGCCAGGTTAATACCTTTATCGGCTGCCAGTTTTTTGGCCAATGGCGATGCTTTTATTCTTCCATTTTCGGTAGCAGGTGCGGCAGTTTCTGCGGCAGCAGTTGCCACAGGTGCAGTACTTGCTGCTGGTTCAGTTGCAGCTATTACAATCGCAGAATTGGCGCCGCTTTTTTCAGCAGCCACATAAGCGCTTACATCGGTACCAGCTTTGCCCACAATGGCAATAATTTCATTTATTTTGGCAGCGTTGCCTGCTTCCACACCTACATACAAAAGTGTTCCTTCTTCATACCCCACCACTTCCATGGTGGCTTTATCTGTCTCCACATCGGCCAATACATCATCACTTTTTACAAAATCGCCCAGTTTCTTGTTCCAGCTTACAATTTTACCTTCCGTCATCGTATCGCTCAAAAGCGGCATCCTTATTTCTTTGGCACCATCGGGCAGCGTTACTTTGGCAGCACCTGGTGCAGCAGCCGGAGCCACGGGTTCAGTAGTTTTTGCAGGTGCTTCTGCAGCAGGAGCGGGGGCAGGAACAATGCCTGGAGCAGCAAAAGAAGCCAGGGCAGTTTTATAATCTTCGCCGGAGGCACCCACTATTGCCAGCAATCCCTCCACCGCAACAGATTTTCCTTTTTCCACACCAATGTACAGTAAAGTACCTTCGCTGTAGCTTTCCAGTTCCATCGTGGCTTTATCTGTTTCCACCTCGGCCATCAGGTCGCCGGGCTTTAGTTTATCGCCTACTTTTTTGTGCCATTCCACTATCACACCTTCCGTCATCGTATCGCTCATGCGGGGCATGGTAATCACTTCTGCCATAGAAAATATTGTATAATCGTTAAATTAAGTATTAATATGTGGCTCGAAATTAAGGCAAAATGGCCAATTGAGCGAATCACTGTTTAATAATCCAATTCCAGTCGCAACTTATCCCTCAATTCCTTTACCAGCGGATATTCTTCTATTATTTTAAGGTACTGCTCTTTTGTATTGAGCGACTTTTCCTGCTGCACCAGCGGCATATCGGTTCTTTCTTCCACAATTACCTGGTAGGTTAATGTTCTGTTGTTGAACCAGCCCTGCAAATGTGCCGTAAGTCCCGCCCTTTCGGCATCAATAAATTTTTGGCTGATGATGTTTGGGGTGAGAATCTCAATACTGGAAGTACTGGTTATTTTAAGCACCGCATCTTTAAAATTACTGGCTGCTGAGTGATTGTTGGTACTTTTAAGCTGATTTGTAAAAGCGCTCCATGCCTCCTGCAGCGATGTGGTTGTTAAATCTTTTGCCGGTGCCTCGTCTTTATTTTGCTGCACTATTTTTTGCCGCAGTTTTTGCAAAGAACCCAGAGAGGGGCGTGGTGTGGCCGGTTCTGCCTGCGTCGAAACGGTTGCCGGCTGTTTGGTTAAACCAGCAGGTTGTATATTTACCACGGGCTTTTCCTGCTCAATAATCAGTTTGGCCCCGCCACCGGCATTAACAGATACCGCAGTTCCGCTATTTTCTTCTCTTACTTCAATAATGGGTAATGCCCTGAAGGCAAATACCTTTGCTCCTTCAGCTATTTTTTTTTTTGAAATGCCGTTTTCTGCATTCACCAGTTCAATGGCCTGTGCCAGGTAGCTGAGTTTAATGAGTACCAGTTCAACATGAAGTCTTTTATTGCGGGCCTGTTTGTAATTTATCTCAGCCTCGTTCAGCACATTCAGCGCAGCAATCATCCAGCCGGCATTAATCTTTTGCGCTGCCTGCATATACTTTTGCTTAAAATCGTCGGCCACTTCCAGCAGTATGGCAGCCCTTGTATCCCGGCTCACCAGCAGGTTGCGGATAAATTCTGCAAAGCCGTTCAGCACCAGGTCGCCTTCAAACCCTTTGCGGTTAATATCGTCAAACAGCAGCATAGAACCCGGCAGATCCTCCTGCTGCATACAATCAAGCATTTTAAAATAATAATCCTCATCTAAAATATTAAGGTGTTCCAGCGTATTGGCATAAGTTAATTCCCCATTGGTAAAACTTACAATCTTATCCAAAATGCTCAGCGAATCCCTCATACAGCCCTCACTTTTCTGGGCGATGATGTGCAGGGCAGCCTTGTCGGCTTTGATACTCTCCTTGCCGCAAATTTCCTGCAGGTGGGTTACCGTATCGTTATTGGTGATGCGTTTAAAATCAAATAT
>JANMDL010000660.1:0-9702 GCA_031376295.1 Chitinophagales bacterium | reverse complement strand
GGTAGGCGACAAATGGGCATTTACTATTCAAAAAAGTGAAGACAATAACAGTTTTACCGACATTGCCACTGTGGATGCCCGCAGTGTAAAAAACCTGCAGGGATACGCCTGGACGGATAAAAATGCCGATGCAAAAAATGTGTTGTTTTACCGGGTGGAAGCCCGCAGTACTGGTGGCAACAGGGCAGCATCAGCTTCAGTAGCCGTTAAAATTACAGGCAAAGCTGTATTTGCGGTGCAACCTACCCTGTTCGACAATACAGTACAGGTAACAGTGCCGGCAGATAAGTTGCCAGCCACTTACACCGTTACTGATATTACCGGCAGAATGAGACTGACAAATGGTGTGATAAATGCGGTGGGTCAAAAAGTAACACTCAACAATCTATCCCCAGGCACTTATGTAATGTCTGTTACCAATAAAGAGGGCAAGAATTCAGTACAATTAATCATGAAAAAATAAATTACAGCGAAGGCAATTAAATTCCTGTTGATTTACAATTAAAAGAGGCTGTCCTTATGGGCAGCTTCTTTCTTGTCTGTATTGGTTCACTCCCGACCCGTTTATACACGCCTGCAAACATTTTACTGATTGTGCAAAACAGGCTGTTTTGTGATATAAAACCAGGCGTACATAAAACAATACCCATGCCCGACGCATGGGTATTGTAATTTTAAAATACATGGCTATACTCCCTGTGGGCAAAGCAGCCAGCATTCTGCACGCTCTGCCTTGCAAACAGGCTTTGGAGTGCCGGATGCAAGACAACTGTTGAATTGGGCTGCACAGAATGAAAAACAGGGTTCACTCCCACCATTGATTGAGCGCATTTCTTTTTTTTGTAATTTCTTCATCGTTTTATTTTTTTAAATTATAAAATATACAGCCGTTAATCAGCAGGCCTGCTCTTTTTTATCCAGCATGTAAGCATAAAATTAAATGTCATTCTCATCATATAATTAATAATTCAACTAACTACCGTTTGCGGCCTACGGACAGCATTTTGCTTGCTACAAAAGTCGCCAGGCATATTTAAACCATGAAACAATTTGCGGTATTTCAAATAACACTATGCCGATGCAACAGATCAGCAGGCGCATTTTTAAGCAGTAAAACAATTATTTCAACTTATTTGTGTAATTGGTTTCATTTTCTCATCCGGCATTCAAACGATGTTATGAGAAAATATATTTTATCCGCCACCCTTGGTTTACTTACAATATTTAGTACAAAAGCGCAAATGCCGCAGCTTTCTGTTGATGGCAAAACCAACAATGGTGTGCAATTACAGGCTTTACAAATTGATATTACCGTATGCGGTACCGTGGCACGCACCACATGGCAAATGACTTTTAAAAACACTACTTCCCGGGTACTGGAAGGCACACTTAATTTTCCGCTGAAAGACGGGCTGAGTGTGAGCCGGTATGCATTAGACATTAACGGAAAGATGCGGGAAGCCGTACCTGTTGACAGGGGAAAAGGCACAGAAGTATTTGAAGCGATTGAAAGAAGAAGGGTTGACCCCGGGCTTTTAGAAAAAGTGGACGGCAATACTTTCCGTACCAGGATTTACCCCATCAACCCAAACAGCAGCAGAACCGTACTAATTGGGTATGAAGAAGAATTGCAAATCAACAGTAATGGAGCATCAGCCTATTTACTGCCCCTAAATTTAAAAGATACGGTTGCCAGTTTCTCCCTGAATCTCTCCGTTATACAATCCCCCACACAGCCCGTTTTTGATTCGTCTCTTAATGAAAACTTACAGTTCAGCAACAGCAGCAACCAGTACACAGCATCGGTACACAAAACCAATTATGTGCCGGGTTATTCCCTTTCCTTCAGCATACCCAAGCCTTTGGATGCGGCAGAAGTGATGCTGCAGGAATATGAAAATAAGTACTACTACCTCATCAATACCAGGCTGGAAAAACAGGACCGGGCAAAAATATTGCCGGGTACTGTATGCCTGCTGTGGGATGCTTCCCTGAGCAGCACCAACCGCAATACAAAAAAAGAAATGGAACTGCTGGATGCTTATTTTAAAAAACTCAATAACGCATCCGTAAACTGCATCCTCTTCAGCAATACCTTCAAAAGCACAAAAACATTCTCCATACAAAATGGCAACTGGGAGGCTTTAAAAAAACTACTTGAAAATGTGCAGTATGATGGCGCCACCAATATGGGGAACCTGAATTTGAAAACTATTACTGCCGATGAGTTTATACTGGTGAGTGACGGACATCAAACGATTGGTAACAAAGAAATAGGGCTAAATAAAAAGCCAGTGTACTGCATCAACAGTGCTGCTTCGGCCGATTACAGCAACCTGAAATTTATTACAGGTAAAACTGGCGGTGTATTGATTGACCTGCAAACAGAGACGGTGGCTGTTGCCCTGCAAAAGCTCACCACCCAAGCATTCAGGTTCCTGGGCATCAAGTCCAATGACTACATCAAAGAAAACTATCCATCCATACCCGTTGCAGTAAACAACAGCTTTGGCATCAGCGGTATTGCAGAAGATGGGATAGAAGATATCACTTTACAGTTTGGCTACGGCAACACAGTAACCTATGAGAAAACGATTGATATCAATACTGAAACACAGCTTTGCGAAAACTTTGACATCACCAAAGTATTTGCACAAAAAAAGATTGCTGAATTAGACATCCGCTACAAAGATAACCGGCAGGCTATTGAGCAGCTTGGCCGCCAGTTTGGAGTGGTTACCCGCAACACCTCCCTGATTGTGCTGGAAACGATGAACGATTATATCCAGTATGGCATTGAACCGCCTGCCGAACTGCGGCCCGAATACGACAGGATAATGAAACAGCGTGGCGGCAATGTGATTACCAAAAAAGCAGATGAACTGGAAAACTCTATAGACATGATGGATGAGTTGAAAGAATGGTACAATCCAAAGCCCTTAAAACCACAGCCGGTTGTTAAGGCAAAACCATCCTCTCTAGCCCCTGTTCCTGTACCTGTACCTGTACCTGTACCTGTACCTGAACCAATACCAGCACCTCCTGTTGCAGCCACACCTGCACCAATACCAGCACCAGCAACACCGGTTGCCACCACACCAGCACTCACACCACAACCCGCAGGCGATGCAATATTAATAACCGGTTGGGTAACAGATGAAGCGGGCAACCCTGTTCCTTTTGCTTCAATAAAAATAAAAGGTAGCAGGAGCGGTGTAAGTGCAGATGCAAAAGGCAATTATACAGTGCGGACTAAAAAGGGGGATGTTTTGCAATACAATTGCACCGGCTTTCACTCAAATGAAGTAAGGGTTGGAGACAATACAATGATAAACAATACTATGGCAAGAGGGGCTTCTAACATGGAGGAAGTGGTGGTGGTGAGCTATGGTACAAGAAGGGTGGCAAGAAATGTTTCATCAAGCGTGCAAACAATAAGTGCCGACCGGTTGAATGATGTAAGTGTACAGAATATTGATAACGCCCTCCAGGGAAAAGTAGCCGGTGTGCAGGTGCGCAGCCAGGCAATGGGCAAACTTGGCACTGAAACTGTTGTAAGACTGCGTGGCGAAAACGGATTGGCTGCCGGCAGTGGTGCTTTGTATGTGGTGGATGGCACGATAGTGAACAATCCTGACAATATCAATACAGATGATGTAGAAGATATTACTATTATGCAGGGTGCAGCATCTTCTACGCTTTTTGGAACGGAAGGAGCAAATGGTGCTATTATTATTACCACAAAGAAATTTAAAGCAGCAGGTGATTATAAAAAAGTGCAGTCGAGGGTTGATTCGGCTATCAATGCAGTTAAACCTGCTCCTGATATGGATAACTATGATTACCTGAAAGCCATCAAACAAACAGCAAAAACAGCCCGTTATGAAAAGTATCTTGAGCTGAGGCAGTATTATACCAGCAGGCCCACTTACTTTTTTGAAGTAGCCGGCTATTTTTTAAAAACAGGTGATAAGGCAACCGGCATTACCATCCTCAGCAATCTTGCAGAGCTGGAGAATGGCAATTACGAACTGTACAAAATGCTGGGCTATAAATTAAAGGAAGCGGGTGATTACGATGGAGAGCTTTCTGCCTTTAAAAAGGTGCTGGAGCTGCGTCCGCTGGATCCGCAGAGCTTCAGGGATTGCGCCCTTGCTCATTTAGATGTGGGGCATTACCAGCAGGCATTAGACATGCTGTACGAAGGATTGACCAAAAGCTACAGCGATGAAATGGACAGGATGTATGATGGTATTGAAGAAGTGTTTTTAACAGAAATCAACCGCATCATTGCCCTGCACAAAAAGGAACTGAAACTGAATAAGATAGACATGCAGTTGATTGCTCCCATGCCTGCTGATGTGAGGGTGGTAATGAACTGGAACAAAAACAATACGGATATTGACCTGTGGGTAACCGACCCCAATGGTGAAAAATGTTTTTACAGTCACAACAACACAGCCATTGGGGGCCGCATGTCAGAAGACTTTACCGAGGGCTTTGGCCCCGAGCAGTTTATGCTGAAGAGCGGCACTAAGGGCAAATACAAAATACAGATAAACTATTACAGCGACACACAGGTTACCATGGCCGGCCCTACTACTATTATGGCAGAGATATTCCTGCATTATGGAACAGCCAGGGAGGAAAGAAAAATTATTACCCTGCAAATGGAAAAGGGCAAACAGGGTGAAGTGTTTATTGGCGAAGTGGAGCTTTAAAATACTTGTGGTTTGGATATGCGGGCTGCCGGTATGGTGGCCCGTTTTTTTATGGATGAACCAGGTGGCGCTTGTTTTATCACTTATCCTGAAGCATTATACACTTTAAGAAGCTGGTTGCACTCAATTTCCCAAAAAAATGTTAATTGAATACATTTCCTGTTTCACGGCACAGGGTTTGTAAAACCTAACCTGCAACCAATCATTTAATCATTAACTAAAACTGTAAACATGAAATTTATTTTACTCTCCATCACATTATTGACCATCTCCATTGCAAAGGCTCAGCAAGAGCTGCCTGCCAATCACCTTCAGGGGGCGATTGGTGCCAGCACGTTTTACAAAAACAGTGGCCTTGCGGGCATCAGTGTAAATACTGAGTATGCGTACTATTTCAGAAAAAAGACCGCCTGGATCATTGGTCTTGGTGGTTCTTTTCATGATGCCACTATCCCTGCGTTTTACACGGATGCGGTTAGTGGAGAAACAAAAGACGGTTCCCTCAGGCAAACAGTAGGCGGTGTACAACTCGCTGCACAACTGGGGCAAAGCTTTATCCGCAACAGCAGGCATGAACTGCAGGGCAGACTGGGAGCCGTATTACGTTACCAATCATCATCCAAACTCAAAAGCTACCAGATTCTTTTTTTACCAAGGCCCGACTATACCATCACCAATTATCCCAAACAAAGAACGGTGGCTTTTGGAGGCAACCTGGAACTTGCTTACAATTACACTATCGCCAATGGTATTACAGTAGGTATATTGGGCGGCATACAGCAGCATACCAATGGTGAGCAGATTGCCAGGCTGGGCATTACCGTGGGCAAGCGCTTTTAACCGGCTTAGCTGTTACAATATTTATTTCTAAACAAAAAAAACCTTCCGGGCAACGTCTCCTGCATAGCCATGTGCGGTGGCCAGGGACGTTACTCCGAAGGAAACCATTTATATCACATCAAAAAAATAAACAAATGAAAAAGTATTTACTCTTAATGCTCATTGCAGTTACCAGTTTACCTGCCATGAGCCAGCACATAGAAACAACCTTTGAATGGCTGCTGTATGACAGCTGGACTTGCAAAACCCCGATTGGCAACATTTATCAGACCTGGGCCACCATCAACGACAGTACCATCAACGGTAAAAGATATATCATTACAAATAACTATTCTGTAAAAGTGATTGAACTGGAAACGGAAGTGATATACTCCGAAAAAGGTAAATATTATTACAGCATCAAGCAAAGCGATGCTGCGCCTTTAGTTTTTTTGATTGAAAATCTTTCCAAAAAAGGTTTTACAGTGAGCAATGATGAAACTGTCATCAGTTTCAGGCGGAAGGGGCAAAAGGCAATGTATAAAAGAGAAGACAAAAAGGACAAAGAAAAAAAACCTGAAAAAATTACTTTTAAAATATCGGAATACAAACTGGCTTCCACGTGACTTTTTACATTAAAAAAGCCTGTAAAGCAACGTCCCTGGCTTACGCTCCCGGCTCTGCAGGAGATGTTGCTCCGAGAGTGAGGCAAACTCTAAAGTTTGACTACGGTTTTGCACAGCACCCGTGCACTTCCTTCTTTTCTGCATCCATTTTGGGACTCACATAGGGTATGCCCAGGCCCATGCCCCGCAGTATGAGCAGGCAGGCCATCAGCACCATCATGTAAGGATAGGCTTTGCGTATTTTCTGGCGGATGCTGACGCTTACATAATTGCCAAAGAAAGCTATGCTCCACATGATGGGTAAAGTACCAAGACCAAAAAATGCCATAAACAATACACTGCCGGTAATATCGCCGGCAGCCACTGCGCCTGCTGCAGCCATGTACACCAATCCGCAGGGCAGCAGGCCATTCAGCAGGCCGATGGCAAACAGGGAGGACTGGCTCTTTTTGAAAAAAAGCTGCCCGAGTGATGCCCGTATCTTCTCAAAAAAAACGATGACGAAGTTTTTGTGGCTCATAGAAGCCACCCGCTTGGGCAATATAATGAATACAATGATGAGTACGCCGAGTATCACTGATAGCCATTGCTGGTAACCAAACAAGGCAACACTTTTACCAATGGCTCCAAATACCAGCCCGAAAAGAGAATAGGTTACAATACGGCCGGCATTGTACAGCAATGCTCCTGAAAATTTTGCCCAGGTACTGTTGTTACTCAGCGGCAATGATAAGGCCAGCGGGCCACACATGCCCACGCAGTGAAAACTACCCAGCAAGCCTATCATAAATGCAGCAATAATTAATTGACTCATAACAACCGTTTATAAAAACAATTTCTGCTCAAAATAATAACTTACCCCTTCAACCTGCCAGGTGATGTGCAGTTCATACTGTCCCCGGTTAATTGCAGGAATAACCATTTCTAATACTGCATCCTGTATGGCAAATTCTTTTGTAACATCCCTGTCTTCGTTGGAAGGGCAATACAGTTCAGCAATACCTGAAATTTTTTTGCCGGCAAAATCTTTTGGGAAATGAATCTGCATACGGTTATCTTTAACATCATACCGCAAAGGTTCTGATAGTGCATTGGTGCGGCCAGCCTCATCTATTTTCTCCTGGTACTTGAGCTCTTTGGCATAGTAATCAGTTGTTACCAGGTCCATCTTCTGGCTGGAGGATTTAAACACCATAAACAGTATGCCCGTAACGAATATCCCGTACACTAACAATATTTTATATCCCCAGCTCATAGTAAACAATTTTAATTATAAATTTCAGGCCCGATAAAACTGGCCGTAATCGTTTTTATTTTCTTTTGGTCAGTGCCAATTGTGCCGCCTTCGTACATACTAATTCTTAATGGTGTTTTCCAGCCTTTAAGATCCGCCCTGTTCAGCTTAACAAAAAACTGCAGGTGTGAGTAGTCTTCTTTTTTTACCAGTAAACTGCTGCTGCCAACAAATTCAATCTCTCCCTTTATATTTTCCAGTTTGAGTGTAAAAGGAATATCCTTGTGCGTTTTATTGGCTAATTTAAGGTTGTAGAGATTGCTTACCCTTCCATCAGGCAGGGAAGTATATGTCATGCCTGCAGTACGCATCAGCGTGGCATCCAGATCATTGCGGCTTACCAGCAGAAAAAAC
This sequence comes from Chitinophagales bacterium, assembly GCA_031376295.1. Classification (GTDB taxonomy): domain Bacteria; phylum Bacteroidota; class Bacteroidia; order Chitinophagales; family Chitinophagaceae; genus Ferruginibacter. The sequence goes on along the minus strand of JANMDL010000660.1, from coordinate 1,888 downwards.
AACAACGACAGCAACAAAGTGAGTACCGCAGTATAGGCTTTTATTCTTGGCGAAAATTTCAGTTTTACTCCATTGGCAATACTGTTTTCGGAAGCATAACGGATAAGCCCCTTTGGCTTGTGCACACTTATCATAATAGCATCGCAGGCATCAATGCAGGCAGTACAGTTCACACATTCCAATTGCGTACCATTGCGGATATCTATCCCTGTTGGGCATACCCTTACACAGGCAAAGCAATCAATACAATCGCTCTGTACGGGTACTGGTGCAATGGCTTCCAGTTTGGCAACAACAGTTTTGCAGCCGCCATCTTCTTTACAGTCCACACATTTACAATCGTGGTCATCCTTCTTTTTTAATTTACCTCTTGGTTCACCACGTTTGTGATCGTAGGCTACCACAATGGAGTTTTTGTCGAGCAGTACACCCTGCAGCCTTCCATAAGGGCAAACCACAATGCAGGCCTGCTCCCTGAACCACCAGTAAACAAAGAAAAATACAGATGTAAAAATGAGCAGAGAAACGAGTGTAGCAATATGACCGCCGGGGTTTTGCAGGTAGCCAAGCAGTTCATCCATACTGATAAGGTAGGCAAGAAAGAAGTTAGCGATGATAAATGAGATAATAAAAAACACCATAAATTTCAGTACTCTTTTCCTGGTTTTTTCTGCATTCCAGGGCATGGATTTGAGTTGTTTTTGTTTGCTTGAGTCCCCATCTATCCAATACTCAATTTTACGGAATACCATTTCCATAAAAATTGTTTGCGGGCAGGCCCAGCCGCAGAAAATACGGCCGAACACTACGGTAAAGAGTATTACAAACACCACAAAAGTGAGCATGGCAATTCCGAAGATGAAAAAATCCTGCGGCCAGAAAACCATCCCGAAAATGATAAACTTACGCTCCAGCACATTCAGCATCAACAGTGGCTCACCATTTACTTTTATAAAAGGAAGCGTAAAAAAAACCAGCAGGTAAAAAATGCTGAACCAGGTTCGCAAATTATACAACCTGCCCTTTGGCTTTTTGGGATTGATAAAATTGCGTTTACCCTCTTTGCTGATGGTAGCAACAGAGTCCCTGAAACTGTTTTTTTTATCCTGTATTATTGCTGCTTCCATTGATGAATACTCCTTTTATAACTATTTTTTAATTGCTGCTTTTACTGAATCTTTCTTTTCCATAATATTTTTTTTATCTTTTGTATTCACAGGCACAACAGCTTTCGCTGAATCGCCTGCGGCAGTTGTGGCAGCAGCTTCTGTATACAAATCACCCTGTGCAGCCTTTGCCCCCGGAGGGTTTGTACCACGCATTGTTTTGATATAACTGGCCAGGAAACTCATTTCCTTTGGTGTATAATCAGTTGCCCATGATTGCATGCCTTTATCGGGATAACCTACCTTGATGGAATGGAAAATCTCATTTAAAGAACCCTTATGAATCCAGTAATCATCAGTAAGATTGGGACCGGCACCCCCCTCACCCAGTTTACCATGGCAGCTCCAGCATTTTGCATTGTAAATTTCCTTTGCTTTTGCCAAGCCTGTTTCATCGGCCACAGGCACATTGTTCACATCTATCTTATCTTTATTATTCGCCTCAAATAATTCTTTTTCTATCCTTGCCTGGTTTATTTCAGCCGCATATTCCTGGGTTGGATTTTTTCCACTACCGAATACATGAAAATTGAACAGGTAAATAAAGCCGATAACAATGGTGATGTAAAACCCATATTTCCACCAGGGCGGCAGGGCATTGTCTAATTCCCGGATACCATCGTAGTTGTGATCCAGCAGTACATCGGCTTCTTTTGCCACAGGCACGGCCCTTGTAAATAATTTCGCATCCATCCTTGTCCACCACTGCCGCAGCTTTGATT
>JANMDL010000166.1:0-7782 GCA_031376295.1 Chitinophagales bacterium | reverse complement strand
GGTTTATCAGCACCTGTCGTATTTTCTCCTTATCAGCAAAAACAGTAAGTGGAAGCTCGCAGCCCTTTTTAATTATACAGCGTATCCTTTTTTCGTCTGATTTTATGGAGAGAGATTCAAATACCTCCCTTGTAAGTTCCTGTATTACAAAATTTGTTTTATTCAGCACCAGTTCACCCCTTTCTAATTTTGATATTTCGTCAAGGTCGCCGGTAAGGTTGGCAAGGCGGTCGATGTTCCTCGCAGCATTTTGCAAAAATTTTCTGTTCACTTCATTGTTGTCCAGCGCCCCGTTCAGCAATGTTTCCACATACCCCTGTATGGCAAAAATGGGTGTTTTCAGTTCATGGCTCAGGTTTTGTAAAAACTCCTTGCGGAATGCCTCGTTCTTTTTAAGTGCCTCAATCTCGGCCTTGCGCTGCTGCGCCCACTGCTCCACATCTTCCCTAACCGCATCAATGCCCTTTTGCGGTAAAATATTTTTGTAGTAAAATTCCTCCCGTTTACTGGCCTTGGTTTGGTAAATAAATTTGTAAATGAGTTTTATTTTGCGGTAAATAAAACGCTGCAGGGTGTACAATATAAGCCCAAAGCTGCCGAGGAAGATGAGGGCAAAAGCCACTAATGCCATCCACCATACAGGCTTTACAGCATAAAAACCGATACTTACCGGCACGGAAATAATCAGCGCCGTAAGTGCTGATAGCTGCTGGGGAGATAAATTTTTGGCTGCTAGCATAATTTGCTGAGTGCCACCGTATATTTTAAACAGTGGCATTTACCTGCAAGTTAAAAAATTACAGCCAATCTTATTGCGGCAGGTGTATTACAAATTCGCCGGGCGGGGCAGCCGCAAAACTGCTGCAATAACCTGATTGGTGAATCCCTCAGCCCGTTTGTCATAGAAAACGGGGGTATGTGAAGTTGTGAGTTTGTAATCTGCCGTCGCCTGCGTTGTATACAGAAGCTGTGGGCGGGGGAGTGATGGGGTATGAGTGATGCCATTGAGTTGAAAGTTGAAAATGGAAAGTTGAGAGTGGTGGTTCAAAGTTCAAAAGTTGAAAGCTGATTGTGCTGTGTGGAGCTCACTTTGAACTGAAATATATAAAACTACCTATTTCAAAACCCCCACTCAACCCTAAGGAATTCTTAATTCTTCATTCTTCATTCTTCATTTTTAATTCTTAATTGATTTAACAAGTTCCACCACTCTCTTATACACTTCCACCTCCTGCTCAAGCGCAGCTATTTGTTGCTGCAGGGCCAGTTCGGCGGTGGTGGGTGCGGCAGGCAGGGGAAACTCCGCAGCAAGGGTGGCAAAAAAATTGTGGCCGAGCAATTGCCCCATTTTCCACAGCAGGGCGGCATGTATGGTATGCTGCTGCAGGCTGCGGGCCAATGTGGTGCCCGATACACCAAGGCCACGGGCCAGCGCAGCCTGGCTGATGTGCTGCTGCTGCATTACCAGCGTTACCAGCCTGCCCAGGTGGGGCATTGGCTTACCTGCGGTATGGGTCATTTTACTTAAATTGGGCATAATGATGGCTTTAATACCGCAAAAATATGCCAAGAAATGATTTTTATATGCTTTAAAGTATATTTTTTATGCTATTAGCAGAAAAATAAAAATTTTTAGCTGATCTATTTAATTTAAAAGCACATTATTTTATTTTATTAGCATATTATTTACTGCTATAAAATTACAACTACTATTTTATAGACTACACTTATATGCTTAAAGCTGATGATTTGGTGTTTTTTAGGACTGCAGTAATACTCAAATTAGTAAAGACGGGTATTATCAACCCATCCGGCGTATTCGCATAACTTTGTATTCACATCATCCAATCATCGCATCAGCATATCATCCCATCAGTATTATGACCGATGTACATACCAAGGCGCAGCGCAGCTACAATATGAGCCGCATACGGGCAACCAACACAAAGCCCGAGCTGCTCGTACGCAGGCACCTGCATGCCCTGGGCTACCGCTACACCCTGCACAATAAAAAACTACCCGGCAAGCCCGACATCGTACTGCCAAAGTACCGCAGCATCATTTTTGTACACGGCTGCTTTTGGCATGGCCACACCAATTGCCGCTACTTTAAAATGCCCGGCACCAATACCCAATGGTGGGCCGATAAAATAGCCACCAACAAGGCCAACCACAAAAAAGCCGCTACTGCGCTTACAAAGCTGGGCTGGCAGGTGATAGTGGTGTGGGAATGCCGCCTCAAACCCGCTAAAGCAGCCGCAACCATACAGCAACTCATACAAAAACTGCAATAGCATGGCAACAATCGTACAGTTTGGGGTAGATGCATTGTTGCCACAGGCAGGCAAATATAAGGGCCTGCGCATATGCATGGTTACCAACGATGCAGCCACCACCAGCGGCGGACTGCTTAGCCGGGTGGCCCTGCTGCAGGCAGGCTTTGGTATTACTCAACTGTTTGCCCCCGAGCATGGCATGGCCCGTACCGGGGAAGATGGCGCCCCGCAGCCCAACGCCACCGATGCAGCCACCGGCCTACCCGTAACCAGCCTGTATGGAGAAAAGCTGGCCCCCACTGCTGCCGACCTGCAGGGGCTTGACCTGTTGCTGTACGATATACCCGATATAGGCTGCCGCTTTTATACCTATTTGTGGACGATGACGCACCTGATGCAGGCCTGCGCCACCCACCACATACCCCTGCTGGTACTGGACAGGCCCAACCCCACCGGCGCCCAACTGCACCTGGCCGAGGGCCCCTGGTTAGATGAAGCCACCTGCAGCAGTTTTATTGGTCGCTGGAACATACCCATCCGCCACTGCTGCACCCTGGGCGAACTGGCCCGATACTTTGCTGCCACCCGTGTACCCGGGCTCCAACTTACCGTAATAAAAGCCCCCGGCTACCAGCGCCACCACCTGGCCGGGCAGGCATTTGCCTTTGTGCCCACCAGCCCCGCCATGCGCAGCATACAAAGCGCTATGCTCTACCCCGGCACCGGCCTTTGGGAAGGTGTGAACCTCAACGAGGGCCGTGGCACTGATCACCCTTTTGCGCTGTGCGGTGCGCCCTGGCTGCAGGCAAAAGCGCTTGCAGCGCAGTTGAGGATACCCGGCCTGCACCTGCAGGCCCAAACTTATACTGCCGCATCCGGCCCTTATGCAGGTAACCATTGCCATGGCCTGCTGCTGCAGGTTACCGATGCCGCCGCTTACCGCCCCGTACACAGCGGCCTCACCCTGCTGCGGGCCATTGCCCGGCTGCACCCGCATGAGCTGAAACAGCGCCCTTACCCTACTGCTGCCAACCCCGGCGGCCTGGGCCATTTAAACAGGCTGCTGGGCCAGCCCAATGCCTTTGCCCAACTGCTCAGCGGCCAGCCCTTTGTTACCGCTGTGGCGGAGGAATGGAAGGAGCGGATGGGGGGATTTTTGCTTTATTGATTGGTGTGGGCAGGCACTGAAACTATATTACCACAACCTGGTTTATAGCCTCGAATGAAAATCCAACTTTTCAAATGTTCTCAATGGCGGACTCTGTCCTGCTGACTTGCGTTACTAAACCGGCGGTAAACAATACAAGTAACAACTGGCCTTATGGTTCTCCTTAAGCCAGAATGGCTGGCATTATTATAGAAAACCCATCTCTCAAAGGTTAAAATCCCGAAGGGATGACATAAATTATCTATCACCCCTGCCTTTGCCGTCAGGCAGGCCTTCGGGGTTATGGCGCACTTCTGCTATTTTCGGCTATAATAAAGCATCCCTTTGGGATTATAAGCAGCTCCAGCCCTCAACCAACTCACACAGATTTATACTCCCTTAACAAAGCAATGTTGCCTATAGGCAAATTTACTTTAAGACACTATTTATATCATTGTAGCAATTCAAAAAAGCAACCCAGGTGTGCTAAAACATGCCGGATACCAGTGCCGGATAAAATATTTTCGGGTATGGATATAAAAAAGAAAATAGGCTTGCGTATAAAAGAGCTGCGTACCGAAAAGGAACTTACCCAGGAAGGTTTGGCATGGAATGCAGAAATCAACAGAACATTTATGAATCATGTGGAAAATGGCCGTAAGAATGTTTCTATTGAAAGCCTTGAAAAAATCATTGCCGGGCTGGGCACTTCCCTTAAAGAGTTTTTTAATGCCATAGAATTTTCTAAACCATGACAAAGAAGTTGACTTTTATCGACCTCTTTGCCGGTGCAGGAGGACTTTCTGAAGGTTTTATACGGGCTGGCTATACACCCATAGCTCATGTGGAAATGGATGAAGCCGCCTGCTATACATTAAAAACCAGAACTGCTTATCATTATCTGAAAGGAAAAAAGAAGTTTGATGAATATGTTAAATATCTGAAAGGGGAAATTGAAAGACCAACTTTATATTCTCTGGTTCCAGAAACTGAGATGAGCAGTGTAATCAATCTGGCATTGAGCGATGAAAACAATGCGGCAATTTTTAAACGCATTGATGCGCTGCTGCAAAAGCAACCAGTTGATTTAATTATTGGCGGGCCACCCTGCCAGGCATATTCATTAGTGGGCAGGGCAAGAAGCGGCACCGGAATGAAAGACGACCCACGTAACCACTTGTATTTGCAGTACTCAAAATTTTTGGTAAAGTACAAGCCCAAAATGTTTGTATTTGAAAATGTATTAGGCTTACGCTCAGCAGATGGCGGTGGATACTTTAAAAAATTAAAGGCAGAGTTTGACAGGATTGGATACGAGGTAAAAGATTTTTTATTTAATGCCAGTGATTTTGGGGTGCTGCAAAACCGCAAAAGAATCATCCTTATTGGTTGCAGAAAAGAGTTGAATATCACCGTGCCGGATATTAAACCAGTTTTTAAAGTGCAGTTTAAAGTGCAATCCATCTTTCAAGATTTGCCTAAGTTGCAGGCCGGACAGGGTAAAGATAAAGGAGCTAACTATATCAACGGCAGCAACAGCTATCTGGACGATGCACACATACGCAATGGCATTGATGTATTGACACAGCATGTAAGCCGCCCGCATACGGAGCAGGACAAGGAAATTTACCGGATAGCGGTTGAACTGATGAAAGATGGTGGCAGGCTTAATTATGTTCACCTGCCCGAAAGATTAAAAACCCATAATAACCGGCATTCTTTTTTTGACCGGTTTAAAGTAGTGAATGCAAAAGCCGCATCTGCACAAACAGTAGTGGCGCATATTGCCAAAGACGGGCATTATTATATACACCCGGATATAAAGCAGAACCGTTCGATAAGTGTAAGAGAGGCCGCAAGACTGCAATCCTTTCCTGATGATTTTTATTTTGAGGGGGTGAAAGAGGGTAAAAGTCGAAGTGCTGCATTTAAGCAAATTGGAAATGCCGTGCCGCCTCTTTTTGCATATTATCTTGCAATCAATCTAAAATGTAATTTAAAAACCTAAATCAGCACATTTAAAAACCTAAACAATGAACACAGAAAACCTTAAGCAATATGAATGCGAGGAGGCTACTCCTCAAGCAGAATCAATGATTGAAAGCTTTCGGTCAATTGGCTATAGTTTACAAACTGCAATAGCCGATATTATTGATAATAGTATTGCAGCGAAAGCAAATAATGTTTGGATTGATTTTAATTGGGAAGGAGAAAATACAACTCTCATTATTACAGATGATGGTTATGGTATGGAAGAAGTTGATTTAATAAACGCAATGCGCCCAGGTTCTAAAAATCCGCTAAATAATAGAAACCCTGACGATTTAGGAAGGTTTGGTCTTGGTTTAAAAACCGCTTCTTTTTCACAATGCCGTATTCTTACTGTTGCTACTAAATACTCAGGAAAAGAACTGATATATCGAACTTGGAACTTAGATTATGTAGGCGAAATCGGGAAATGGAAGCTGCTTAGGTACCTTGATAATGAAAGTCACATAAAAAGGTTGAAAGAAAATAATAGCGGCACCTCAATAGTTTGGCAAGATATGGATCGCCTGGTGAAAGGAAATACAAAGGAAAGTGAAAAAAATCTTGAGGTTTTCTTGGACCAAATTAAGTACATGGAAAAACATTTGCAAATGGTATTTCACATTTTCCTTCAAACAAGAAAACTTAACATTTGGATTAATGATAATAAATTAACCCCGTGGGACCCTTATATGCAAGGCAATAAAAGTACCAAATTTATTGCTGAATATAAATTAAGGGATGATGTTAATGTGAAATCTTATGTTTTACCTTATCATTCTGAGATGAGTAAAGAAGCTTTTGATAATGCTTCTTGGATTAAAGGTTGGAATGCCCATCAAGGATTCTATGTATATAGGAACAATCGAATGATAATTTCAGGAGAGTGGTTAGGCATGTATAAGCAAGAAGAACATAGTAAATTGGCTCGAATAATGGTTAATGTTCCTAATACTGTTCAACTTGATTCAGAGTGGCAGCTTGATATAAAAAAGTCCACAGTACAAATTCCAAGAGATATACGCATAGAACTTAAGCGGATTGCAGATGACACTAGGAAAGAGGCTGTGCAAATTTACAGGCAGATTGGTAAAGCAAGAAAGGAAAAGCCTTCGAAAGAGGATATCCCAGTTTGGGTTCAGCATAAGTGGAATGGTAAAAGGTGTTATCAGATTAATCACGAACATCCAATAATAAAAAACTTTATTGACACCTATTGCGATAATAAATCAAAACTGAGTCGTTTTTTTCGGTTGCTAGAAGAAACATTGCCACTAGCAATGATTATTATTAATGAGAGTGAAAAGCAGGAAAATCAGAATGCACCATTTGAAGGCAAATCTATTTCCGATTTAATTACACTTATTATTGAATTATATCAAACTCTAATAGGTAATGGTTTTACTCAGGATGATGCTATTGATGAAATACTAAGAACGGAGCCTTTTAATTATTACCCTGAATTAACAGAAAATCTTAAAGGTACAAACTAACACAAGAATGGAAATTAATTTAAAGGAATTAGAAACAAATCAGCATCACTTTTTAACTTCTGCCGCAGGTGTAAATTTTGCACATGCTGCTTCTGTTTGTCTTGAAAGTAGACAGCATGCCTTAAAGGTTGATATGATTGGGGAAGGGGATTATTCTAAAAAAACATATAAGGTTACTAGATATGATGTTACAGATCAAATGAAGAGAACCTGGAATGATGAAGAGTATGCGACCGAACAGGGGGCATATGGAGTTGCTTTTTTAGTTGCATCTAAAGAAATGCAGGCTAAGGCTATTGAAAAGTCGAGAAAGCGTACTGGCATTGATTATTGGCTTGGTAACGAAGATGGTTTTCTATTTCAGAATAAGGTCAGACTAGAGGTTTCTGGAATTAGAACCGGCACCGATTTGCAATTTAATAATAGATATAGTGAGAAAATGGAACAGTCAAAAAAATCAGATTACACAAAATTGCCTGCATTCGTTGTTATAGTTGAGTTTGACAGGCCAAGGGTTAGAACTGGATTAAGAAATATTATATGACAAATGAAAATCTTGAAAAATCGCATCGCTTAGCTATGGATAATTCCGAGTTAGCTTTAATTGCTTTGCATCAAGGGGATATAGAAAAATTCCGCCATCTCTCTGCCGAGGCTTTTAAATATGAAAAAGAAGCTGCACTTAGCTTATATAATTTGCACATTGAACCTTCTCGGTCTATCCTGTTCCGAAGTTCAGGCTATATTGCCCTTGATAATGCAAATTTTGTAGAGGCAGAAAAACTATATCAATATGCTTTAGATGGGGATATACCCCAGGAAATGGCTGAGGAGTTAA
>JANMDL010000630.1:0-18305 GCA_031376295.1 Chitinophagales bacterium | reverse complement strand
GCACAGATGTACAAAGGCGAAGCCGACTGGACGCTGATTGGAAAAGTAAAAAACAACCCCCGCATTAAGATACCCATATTTGGTAATGGCGATATTGACAGCCCCGAAAAAGCCGTAGAATACCAAAACCGCTATGGGGTGGATGGTATTATGATTGGCAGGGCCGCTATTGGTTACCCCTGGATATTTAATGAAATAAAACACTTCAGGGAAACGGGTGAGCATTTAGCACCACCTACCATTGAAGAACGGGTAGCTGTAGCCAAAAAGCACCTGCACAAAAGTGTAGAGTGGAAGGGGCCAATTGTAGGGATTTTTGAAATGCGCCGTCATTATACCAATTATTTAAAGGGAATGCCCAATATAAAAGAATTCAGGGGCAGATTGGTTACGCTTAAGGAAGTGGAAGAAATTAATGCAGTGCTGGATGAGATTGTTGTCAATTACAGCGGTTATGAATTTGAAAAAACACCGATTGAGTTGATTAATTATCATGAGAAGTGTCCCGTGAATTAATTCCCCAATATTTTTTTAATTGATGCGTTCCTGGAGAATATTTAATTATTGTATGCTATCCGCTTAATTTTTTTTGTATCCCATTCAACATAAGCAGTGTGATGCATTAGTTGTAGTTATATGCTGCCATTAAAAAAAATTCACTATTCAGCACAGCCTTTTTTTTGAAAATTTACGGCAGCAAACTGCGTAGAGCAAATAATCAGACACTGGCAAAAGCCTGCTCCAAATCTTTAATTAAATAAGCCGCATCTTCCAGCCCCACATACAGGCGCAGCATACGGTGCTCCCGGGAAGTGGCAATAAACTGACCAGGCTCTATGGAAGAGCAACGTGGTATTATCAGCGACTCATGTCCGCCCCAGCTTACTGCCATAAAAATGTGCTGCAGGCTTTCGCAGAAGCGTTCTATTTTATCAATCGAATCAGCTTTTATAATGAAAGTGAGCAACCCGCAGGCACCGCTCATCTGGCGTTTAGCAAGCTCATACTGCCGAAAATTTTCGTCAAAAGGAAAAATAACTTCTTCCACCATTGGGTGTTGCTGCAGGTAGTTAACTACCTGTATGGTTGATTGGCTTATATGCGCCAGCCGCATGGGCAAAGTACGCAGGCCACGTATCAGCAGCCAGGCATTAAAGGGCTGTATGCCGCTGCCGAGATTCATGTACTCGCTGTTGAAGATTTTTTGTATCATGCCGTTGCTGCCGCTGAGTACACCTGCCACTACATCGCTGTGTCCGCTGATGTACTTGGTAGCCGATTGAAGCGACAAATCAATACCCAATTCAACTGGCCGCTGGTACAATGGTGTGCAATAACTGTTGTCGCAGATGGTGATGATACCTTCTGCCTTTGCCAGTTCTGCCACGGCCTTTAAATCCTGCAGTTTATAATCCCAGCTATTGGGGCTTTCTAAATAAATAACCGATGTGTTGTGAAGAATGGCCCTTTCAAAATTTTCGATACTGGTGCCATCAATATAGGTTGTGGTAACATTAAAGCGGGGCAGTATATCGTTGAACATTTTTTGCGCCCAGGTATAGGGCTTATCCACCGATACGATGTGATCACCACTTTTTACATTGGCCAGTACGGCAGCAAAAATGGCTGCGGCCCCGCTGTTAAACACCAGGCAGTCTTCCGCACCATCCAATGCCGCTAATTTTTTACGCAGCATATCCACTGTGGGGTTAAGGCCACGGCTGTACAGGTAAGTACTGTATTCATCCTGAAAGGCTTTGCGCAGCTCATCCACTTTTTTAAAAGCAAAATTGCTTGTTTGTACAATAGGCGGGGCAATGGCATTAAAATACTGCTCCCTGTCTTCGGCCAGTTCGTTGATGATGTAGGAGATGTTCATATTATTTATTTTGCGGCATTGCCTGTTTGATTAAAAAATACAATCCCATAGAACCAGCCAGCACAGCCATGCCAATAGCAGCGGCATAATGATTGCGCTCATAATCCAGTGCTATGCTGATGGCCACAAATATATATGCTATGATAAACACCAATGGCTGCAGCGGAAAACCTTTCATTTTGTAAATGCCGGTTCCATCCAGGTGCTGTGTTTTTTTACGCAGAATAAAAATGGTGGCACTGGACAATATCATGCCAAAGCAATCGAGAAAAATGGTAAAGCTCAGGATTTTATCAAAGCTCTCCGCCCAAAAAACGATGATGGCGCAAATGGCGGCAAATACACTTAACGAAGTAAATAGTACATCCCTTTTAACAGTACGCTGTGCAAAAGCTTTGGGCAGTATGCCATCTTCACTCATGGCTTGCATTACCCGCGGGTTACTCATCATCAGCACATTTACATACGCCAGTACCGATAGAAATAAAAACACCGACAACACTTTACCAGCTATACTGCCAAACACATTGCCCGCCATGATGGCCGCTATGCCTTCGGCATTTTTCAATTGCTCAAAACCAATTACCTTATAATAAGCATAGTTGATGGTGAGATAGAGTAGGATGATAATAAAGATGCCAAAGAAAATACCACGGGGAATATTTTTGGCCGGGTTGCGTACTTCTGCCCCAAAATTGATGGTTTGCTGGTAGCCGCCATAGGTAAACGATACCGCTACAAGACCCACGCCAAAGGCTTTAAGGTATTCCATGAAGGTGGGGCTAATGGCTGCAGTGGTTGTTGCGATATTAGCAGTGCCGGAGGCAAAAAATAGCGGAGTTATCAACAATAGAATCAGGCTTATTTTGATGATGGTGAGTATGCTTTGCGCTTTGGCACTCATGCGCAGGCCCAGCAGGTTTACCCCGTAAAACAGCAGTATGGAAAATATGGCGATGCCAATGCGGATGCCATTCATATTGGCTGCTCCATCGGGTAATATCACCTGCGTAATGTATTCTGCCCCAATCAGCGCTACACCGGCCAGTGAAGCGGCATTGGAAATAAGGATGGTGCAATTAACGGCAAATGCCACCGAGGGATGATAGGCATAGGAAAACACTTTGTAATAACCGCCCGCCACCGGGAAGCGGCTGCCAATTTCAGCATAAGTAAGCGCCCCGCACAGTGCCACCAGCCCACCAGCCAGCCAGGCTGCAAAAAACAAAAAAGCATCAGGTGAGGCTTTGGCTACGTTTACCGGTGTGCGGAAGATACCCATACCAATAACGAGGCTCACCACAATCATGGTAAAATCGAACAGGCCGAGTTTTGATTTTGCTTGCATGGTGAAAAGATACAAAAAGATGCGAAAAAAATGGAGGTGGGGGGAAATTGGGTGGATGGTACGGGCGTGGGCGATGGTTTTGTGCCTCACAGACTTTTGCCGCAAAGCTCTACCCTGGTGCCAATTGTTACTTGTATTTTACCTTACAGTTTTAGTAACGTGCTACAGCAGGACAGGAGTCCTGCGCTATATGGGGGGATTACTCCGTTACGGCCGGCTCGTTTAATTTAATAAAGCTTTGGAGCTTTATGGCCTGGTAATTAGTGATTTTTGACAATTTTAAAATGTCAATTAGTTCGGTAATTTTTTGAAAAGGGGTATTGTTGGCATAAATGATATAAAGCCGCTGCTGCATAATGTTTGCAGTGATTGCTTGTACAAATTCCTTTAAGGCTTTGGTGTTTTCCAGCGTATGCTTTTCGGCGTTTAGCCTTATTGCAAGGCTGTCGCCATCTATCATAAGGCAATGGTCAAACATACTTATGTCCACCGCTTTATCCTGCATTTGCGGGTTTGGGTTAAAAAGTGTTGCTGTGTCAATTTGGGCAGGCTGGCTATTTGTTAGAGGCGAAGAGCAGGCCATTAACAAAAGTAACAATAACAATGTAAGGCTGCGCATTTTTGTGTTAAAGATAAAACAGTTTTACACTATGGCAAAACACTTACCCCGGCTGGTGCTGAAAGCAATACCCGTTGCCAATTTTTGTAAAATGCCTGCACCTTTTTCTGCTCTTTGTCATTCCCCGGCATTGCACGCCCTTATCCTGCCCCTGCGCCTTGTGCACCACAGGAGCAGTACCGCCGTAAATATTTTCGGGCTTGCATATTTTGCAGGGCGCTAAGCCCATTTCCCTTGCTTTGGCTGCAGTAATTTCTTCTGACACATTTTTTACCATGCGGCAGGATGCCAAATGATACTTATTGCCAGATGGAGTTTTAAATACGGCTTGTGCATTTACTGAAATTGACAGCAGCAGGCAGATGGTGAAATTGAATAGTACTTTCATGGTAATAAGGTTTATGGCTTGGCGTAAAGATAGGAAAAAGTTGTACGTGGGCAGTGCTTGCCCTGCTGCACGGGGTGATGACTGGTGGCCGGGTGCTGGTCATGCGTCAGTACGTGGCCTTGCCGCAGGCTTGGTCCGTCAGACGCAGGTATGGGAAAGGGCTTTGTGCCTGCCACTTCGGTCTGACCGGTGGCACATTCGCTTCTCGGCAGCTACTTTTTAGTTCGGAAATAAAAAAAATGTTTTACTTAGAATTTGATGCAGACAAAATTTTCTCTGCAATCATATAATCAACCAGTGCATCAATTTTTGTAGCATATAATAAGGTTACTCTTTTACTTTTTTTAACGTTATCAAGTTCAATATACCCATACCCAGTCATTATACCAACAAGGTTGAATTCTGGCTCACTATCCTGCAAGTTCAATATATGCCATACACCACAGCCGCTGATTCCGCCTAATTTAGGTAGTGGTTCTCCCGAAAACTTATATGTCATTCCAGCAATTTCTTGGTCGCCTGCTATAAGTATAAGTTTCTTATTATAATCAATCTCATTATCATCATAGTAAACAGGGGGTACGCCATATGTCAGTAAGGACAAGGGTTCAACAGTTACTGTTTTATTTGGATACGATTTCCTTATACTATCATCTCCAGAAGGATAACCATATACCCCATAATTAGAGCCCATTTCGGAATAATGCCCGAATTCAATTTTTTCAAAATCCAAAAAATCATGTATCTCTCTTAAAGCTTCAACCGTTTCCTCACATAAGTGATAAAATGCGATATCTTTTTTATTTTCCTCGTCTTCCCCTGTATCGGGTTCAAAATATCTTATAGCTGCGCCAATGCCATGAAATATATTTTTTATTATGAATCCAACCTCCTTTTCTTTTTCATTATATGGAGCAATAGGGGTTTTCATGTAATCAAGTAGCACATGGGCTGCCGTTAATAGTAGGTATGTATCCGAAATTTTAATTAGAACTGAACTTCCAAGCGGCTTTAGCGCTAAAATTTTCCTTTTCGTATGATCGTGTAATACTAACAGCGGGCAATATTTTGCTGCATAATTACGAATACTTACTTTATCTCTCATGTATAACTCTAGAATAGATTTATGTGTCGTAGCTTGGGGTGTTTTAGTTCATTTATATAGACTTACGAACTCAATTCATTTAGCACCATCGAATGAAATACAAAAAATCAAATTTCTTCACCCCTTCTCCACCTGCCTCCTCAAAAAAGCAATCTCCTCATCCTTATCTTTCAACATTTTTTCAAAAATCATCTTATCAATACTAAAAACAGGGCTACCATTGTTAATACCGATAACACTATTATCATTGTTGGTAAATGTATTATTAAAAACACTGCCACCCATACTGATAATATCCTCCTCCTTCACTTCCAGCGCCTCCGCAATATCGGCCAGCTTGCGAAAGTTCACATCCGCATCGCCCCGCTCAATACTGCCGTAAGTGCTTACGCTCAGGCCCGCTTTTTCGGCCACCCATTCCTGTGTAAGGTTTTTATATTCCCTGATGCGGCGTATGTTCTGGCCTACTTGTAGCATATTCTTTAAATTTTTACTGATTCTTTAATTTTTTACCGAAATCCGCTGAAATCCTGGTGATTTTACCGGGCTGTTCATTTGCGCAGCAGCAGGGCTGTTGGCAACTTTGCTAAGATACATTATTTTTTAAATACACCGTTTATGAATCAAACTGCAGCATGCACAAACCACTGGCAGCAATGCCACCACAATCTTCCATACGAAGAAGCCAAAAGGCTGAAAGCCGAAATAGAAAGGGTATTGGGCATATCGCAATCAGCCTTTTACCGAAAAATAAAGGAGCCGCAGCGCTGGCTTACCATTGCCGAAAAGCAGGCTATTGCAAGGGTGTACCAGGTAAAGGAGGGTTTTTTATTTCCCGAACTGGAGAAGGACAATGTGCCAATGTGAAAAATATGCATATGGGCAAATGAAAGAACTGCTTGAGCGAGGGAAGCTATGCTACCTTAATTTTACCTTCTCTTATCTGCTGCATAAATGCTTTTTTTTGGGCTAATGTCATGCCTTCCATCATTTTCGCCATTTTTTCTTTTACCGCCCTGAAAAATGAAACGCTGTCAAATGTTTTTATTTCTTTATTTGTCATTTTTTAAAAATTCTAATTTTGAACTTTTGCTTTATGCATTGCAGCTCGTCATAGTACATAGGCAAACTGCATCACCCTGTACATTCCGTTCGGTGAGGACACCGACCAGGGATGAAAGTTAAGAAAATATCCGTTGTGACCCCTCTAAAACAGTCAATCTGGCCAAAATAGCCTATCACAAAATTTTCCTTGTCCCACCCTGCCAAATTACCGCTACATTTGCAGCAGTTTTGGTTCCCGGCATAATAACCGGGATTAAAAGGGAAGCCGGTGCAAATCCGGCGCTATCCCCGTAGCTGTAAATGATGTTCAGCTTTTGTAAGCTGATTGTTTTAAATCTCACGCCACTGTGTATTAACGGGAAGGCATTTAAAACCAAATCGTAAGCCAGAAGACCTGCCAGGGCATTGTAAACAATCATTCAGCTTTCGGGTGAAAGGCAGGAGTGTAAAAGCCGCAGGGCATTTATATTTCTTTCTCTTATTAATTACCGGAAGCAGTCACAACAAAAAACTTTTTTCACACAATGAAAAAGAATCTTTTTTTGGTGGCTGCTGTTATTTTCAGCAGTACACTACAGGCGCAGGACAGTACCAAACAGCTTAACGAAGTTATTGTTACGGCCAACAAGTTTCCGCAAAAGCAGGCCGAAACCGGCAGGGTACTCAGTGTTATTAACAAGCAGCAATTGCAGCGCAGTGCCGGTAAATCGCTTACAGAAATTATTAACCAGCAGGTGGGCATTACTATTAATGGTGCCAACAATAACCTGGGCAGTAACCAAACATTGTATGTGCGGGGTGCTTCGGCGGGCAATACATTGATATTGCTGGATGGTGTGCCGCAGAATGATGCTGCGGGCATCAACAGCGAGTTTGACCTTAACACCTACAATGCTGACCAGATTGAACGCATCGAAATTTTAAAAGGCACACAAAGCACCCTCTACGGCTCTGATGCTGTGGCGGGTGTTATTAATATCATCACCAAAAAAGGCGGCGGCAAAAACCCCGGTGTTAACATCAATATGGCTGCTGGCAGTTATGGCACTTTCAGGGGCAGCATCAACCTGCGTGGCTCAACCGAAGAGGGCAGCGATTATTTTCTGGGTTATTCCAAAGTACACAGCGATGGTTTTTCTGCTGCTTACGACAGTACCGGCAAAGGCAATTTTGACCGGGATGGATTTAAACAGGATGTATTGCAGGCGGGCTTTGGCTTCAGGCCAACTGCAAAGCTGTATGGTAAAATATATGGCAAGTACAATGTAAACAGGGCCGATATTGATGCTGGTGCTTTTGCGGATGATAAGGATTATACTTTTACCAACCGCAATATTGTTATCGGCTCATCACTGCAATACCAATGGGGTAAAGCAAAATTATTTTTTAATATAAACAGTAACTGGTTCAGCCGCAATTTTACGGATGATTCAGCTTCTGTTGGCGGATTTTCTTATTACCAAAATGGTGCTTACACCGGCAAGTCGCTGTTTGCAGAGGGCTATACCAATATTGATTTACACAAAAACATCGGCCTGGTTGGCGGTGTTGACTACCGTGGTAACAGCACCGACCAAAGTTATGCCTCACTCAGTGCTTTCGGGCCTTTCAATTCAAAAGTATTGGATGCCGATACTACTAAAACAAAGCAGTACAGTGTATATGCTTCGCTGCTGCTAAAAGAGCTGGGCGGTTTTTATGCTGAGCTGGGTGGCAGGTACAATCATCATTCAGTATATGGCAATAATTCCACTTTTAGTTTTACACCATCATACAGGTTTAATAATGTAAAAATATTTGCAAATATTTCCAGCGGCTACAAAGTGCCTTCGCTGTACCAACTGTACTCCGAGTATGGCAATAAAAATCTGCAGCCTGAGCAGTCGCTGGGTTACGAGGCCGGGGTGCAGTACGAAAAAGGGAACAGCAACATCAGGCTGGTTGGTTTTAAACGCCGGGTAAAGGAGGTGTTTATTTTTTACACTGATCCTGTAACTTTTGACAGCTACTATAAAAACGAAGACAAGCAGGATGATATGGGTATTGAGGCCGAGGCAAGTGTAAAGTTATTTGACAAACTGCATTTATCTGCTAATTATACTTTTGTGGATGGCGACATCACTTCAAAACTATCGCTGGTAAAAGATACCGTGTATTTTAACCTCTATCGCAGGCCAAAGCATACCATTAATTTTACCGCAGGTTACCAGTTGTGCAAAAATGCTTTTGTAAGTGCGCATGTACGTAGTGTAAGTAAATTTTTTGAACCTAAATATGCTGCTGCTCCTTACGAAATGAAAAATTATTACACACTGGATTTGTATGGTGAGTATAAAGTGTGCGATATGGTGCGGCTGTTTGCCGATTTTCAGAATGTAACTGACCAGCAGTATTTTGATACAAGGGGCTTTAACAGCCGCCGCTTTAACTGGAGTGCAGGGGCAACTTTGAACTTTTAAACTTTGTATTTTTAAAATGGCCAGTCACGAAACAAAAAAATGTGAACGCTGCGGCACTTTGTTTGAGTGCAAGGTGGGCAATATATTGGAGTGTCAGTGCTATGCAGTGCAATTAACGGCGGAAGAGAAAGCATACATTTCGGAGAAACGTTACAGCGACTGCCTCTGTGCAGCCTGCTTAAATATAGTAAAGCAGGAATATAACAATAATAGTACAATGGAATTAAGAGCAGCATTAGTACAAAAGATAAATTTTAAAACCAAGCCATTGGGTGCATTGGGTGTATTGGAAGAGGTAGCTTTACAGGTGGGTTGTATCCAGAACAGTTTATCACCTGAAATTACAAATCCGCATATTGTGGTGTTTGCAGGCGACCATGGTATTGCTGCTTCAGGCTTGGTAAATCCTTACCCGCAGGCTGTTACAGCGCAGATGGTACTTAATTTTGTACATGGAGGTGCGGCTATTAATGTATTTTGCCGCCTGCATAATATTGCTTTAACAGTGGTAGATGCCGGGGTGAATTATAATTTTGAAAAAATGGCTGGCATAGTTCATGCAAAAATTGCAATGGGTACCGTTGATTATTTGCAAGGCGACGCTATGACTGAAGACCAGTTGTCAGCATCCATACAAAAGGGAGCAGAAATTGTAACCGGCATTTATTCACAGGGCTGCAATACGATAGCTTTTGGCGAAATGGGCATTGGCAATACCTCCTCAGCAGCGTTAATAATGCACCAGATTTGCCAATTGCCATTGGAGCAGTGTGTGGGCAGGGGCACGGGTACAGATGATGCGCAATACCGGGTAAAGCTGGAAATATTGCACAGCGTGGCGGCCATGCATAATCTTGGTAAAAATGAAATGGCGGCAAACCGATTGCTACAGAAAGTTGGAGGCTTTGAAATATCGATGATGGCAGGAGCCTATCAAAAAGCATTTGAACTGAATATGCTGATGGTGGTGGATGGCTTTATTGCCACAGCGGCTTTACTGGCAGCGCACCATCAAAATGCTGCAATATTAAGTAACTGTATATTTGCACATACATCCGGTGAGCAGGGGCATGAGAGGATGCTGCAATATCTGGGCGCACTACCATTACTGAATTTGGGAATGCGGCTGGGTGAGGGTACGGGCGCAGCAGTGGCCATGCCCATCATCCGCTCGGCGGTGGCTTTTTTAAATGAAATGGCCAGCTTTGAAAGTGCAGGGGTTGACAATAAAGCATAAACAATGTTATATATCTTATCAATTAGTAATGCACTAATATTTACAGCCATTGCGGCCCTGCATGTTTACTGGGCAATGGGTGGGCGTAAATGGGCAGATGCGGTGCTGCCTGTTACTGCTGGTGAAGGTAAAAAGTTGTTTATCCCCGGTAAGCTGATGACTTTGGCGGTGGCAGTGGCTTTGTTGTTTTTTGCTTTTATTTCGCTGGGAGCCATTTCATTGTTCAGCAATTATTTAACTAACAGGTTTTTTGTTTACGGTAATGCAGTAGTGGGTGCCATTTTTTTGCTTAGGGCTGTTGGTGATTTTAAATATGCAGGTTTTTTTAAAAAAGTAAAGGATACCCTGTTTGCAAGAAACGATACAAAATATTTTGCACCGCTTTGCACGGCTATCAGCATCATTGCATTTTTAATCTGTTTTATTTTATACACTGCTGCTTGAAAAAGGAAATACAAATATTTTTTACGGCCCTGATGTTTTATACCAGGATACCCTGCCCCAAATGGGTAACCCATGAGGCGGATTATTTAAACAAAGCCACCCGGTATTTTCCTTTGGTGGGCTGGATTGTGGGGCTGATTACATTCGCAGTATTCTGGAGCAGCCATTTTTTATTCAATATACCCGTGTCAGTTATTTTTGCGATGAGTGCGGCCATACTCACCACAGGTGCTTTTCACGAAGATGGTTTTGCCGATGCCTGTGATGGATTTGGTGGCGGGTGGACGAAGGAGAAGATATTAGACATTATGAAAGACAGCCGCATTGGCGCTTTTGGCGCTATCGGTTTAGTAATGCTGCTGCTGTTGAAATATACTGTATTTACCGGGATGATCTTTGAAGGCATCAACTGGCGCTGGCTGCTGCTGGTGCTGATAACGGTGCATGCTATGGCGAGGCTTACGGCCATCAGTGTAAGTTTTGTACTACCCTATTCCCGGGATGATGAAAGCAGTAAAGCAAAACCCATTTCAAAAGGCTTTACCCGGAAGGAACTGGCAGGCAGTCTGTTTTTTGGTTTGCTGCCTTACGGTATTGTGGTGAGCAGGCATATTTATTATCTTGCTATTATACCGGCTCTATTATTGCTGGTGTTTTTTGCAAGCCGTTATTTTAAAAAATGGTTGGGTGGCTATACCGGCGATTGCCTGGGTGCAGTGGAGCAATTGGCCGAATTACTTATTATGTTAAGTTTTGTTGCAATATGGAAATTTATTTAATACGGCATACCACACCTGCGGTGGAAAAAGGTGTTTGCTATGGTCAGAGTGACCTGGATGTTACAGAAACCTTTGCAGCCGAAGCTGCATTGATAAAGGCGCATCTTCCGGCTGCTATCCTTAAGGTGTACAGCAGCCCTTTGCAGCGTTGCAGTAAGCTGGCGCAGCATTTATTTCCGCAGCATAGCCCTGTTTACCATGATGATTGGATGGAGATTAATTGCGGGCAGTGGGAGTTGCAGAAATGGGATGATATAGCAGCACATGAAATTGACCCCTGGATGAAGGATTATGTACATGTGCGGATACCGGGTGGCGAAAATTACTTGGATGTGTTTGAAAGGGTGGTAAAGCAATTTTTACAGGTGGCAGATGGGGAACATCCGGCGGCGATTGTAGCGCATGGGGGTGTAATCCGCAGCATACTGGCACATATAACCGGTACGTCACTGCTGGATTCTTTCAATGTTTTTCCGCTGCATTATGGCTGTGTGGCAAAAATTACCCTTGTTGATGGTGGGTTTGGGCATACCATGCTGCACAATGTACCTTCGTCCAAAGAAACACACAAGCCTTCTGTTTTTAAGTAATGGGTTGCTTATATTTGCAAAAAATAACCATGTTCGATTTTGGCAAAATAGTATTTAAAGAAGTACTGACAGTAACATTTACACTGTTTGCCGTAATTGATATGCTGGGCTCAATCCCCATTCTTGTTTCAGTAAAGGAAAAGATGGGCGGGCATATCCGCTCCACACAAGCTACACTGGCATCGGGGGCGCTGATGATTATTTTTCTGCTGGCAGGCAGGCAGTTTTTAAACCTGCTGGGGCTGGATGTAAAATCTTTTGCCGTAGCGGGTAGTATTGTGATATTTATCCTGGGGCTGGAGATGGTACTGGGAATGGATTTTTTTAAAACGGATAATAACGCTAAAAGCGGCAGCATGGTCCCCATTGCTTTTCCTTTGATAGCGGGCAGTGGCACGCTTACCACCATTATGAGTTTGAAGGCAGATTACAACGATACCAATATTTTAATTGGCATCCTGCTCAACTGTATTGTGATTTATTTGGTGCTTAAATCGTTGAAGTGGATAGAAAAAGCGCTTGGCCCGACTGGCTTGACAGTGGTTCGTAAGTTTTTTGGTGTAATTTTGCTCGCTATCGCCGTAAAAATGTTTGGCACCAATGTGGTAAAATTCGGGAGATGATGTGCTGATTAGCTGATTTGATGATGTACTAACGAAGAAAAGTTGCATTTGCATCAGCACATTGGCATATTATCGCATTAGCACATTGATTTTTGGCCCCGTAGTACAATGGATAGTATAAGGGCCTCCGAAGCTCTGGATTCAGGTTCGATTCCTGACGAGGCTACCAACACCGGGAACTAACAATTCTCAAAAAGGAACAAACCCTCATCAAGTTCAATACTGGTGAGGGTTTTGTAATTTAATACACTTTTTAATTCTCTTTAATTCCCGTTAATTGTTTTACGATTTGTTTTACGGTTTTTTAAAACTATTTCGTATCTTTAAGCTATGAATATACCGTACATATCAGTTGTCCATAACTGGCGAAATGAAAAAAATAAATCTGGGTTGTACTCCATACACTTGCGGATAACCATTGACCGTGAATCCCGGTATTACACCGTACCTCTTCCTCAAAAGGTATCCCTTTCACAGTGGCAGGGTAAAGATGATGGTTGGGTAAAGAACCATCCTTTTTCATTTGAGATAAACAACAAGATTAAGGAAAAGAAAGACATCGTCCTTGACTTGATAAAACGGAGTTACACTTTTAACAAACCACTCTCCTTTGACACCATTTTCCGCCAGTTGAAAAAGAAGGGTAACTCCAATTCCTTTTACGACTATATGAAAGACTTTATTAAAAGCCCTCCGGAAAAGCTGGAGGAAAACACCATCAAGAAATACAATACCTGCCTATCGCACTTACAGCATTTCAAAAAGGAACTGTATTTCTCCGACATTGACAATATCCTTTTGAGGGATTTTAACAAGTTTATGCAGACAACTCTTTCCCTGCAGGGCAGCAGTTGTAAAAAGTACATGGAAGCCTTTAAACGGGTGATTAAGTGTGCAAGGAAGGACAACTATCTTGATCCGAGCCAGATGGAGTTTCTTTTTGATGATGTGAAGATAAAGGTCAACCAGGCTAAGCGTACTTTTCTGGAAATAGAGGACATCAAGAAATGGAAGGCGGTACTCTTTCCCAAAGGCAAAGAATACCTGGAACGGGACCGGGATATGTTTTTATTTCAGATATACACCGGCTATTATTACAAAGACTTGCCCATCTTCACCAAAGACCAGCTCTTTGACGATGAAGAATTTGGTCAGTTTATCATCGGTGCCCGGGACAAGAATGGCAACCAAACCATCATCCCAATTTTCAAGTTCCCCCACGCCCAGGCAATACTCCGGAAGTATCACTCTTCACCACTGGAAAGGACAATATTTAACCCCATTGTCTTTATTGAAGAACCAGCCTATAACCGGAATTTAAAGGAAATAGCCAGGCTTGCAGGTATTGAGAAACAAGTGAGTAACAAGGTAGCCAGGCATACCAACGCCCAGTTATGGGTTCGCTATGGTGCTGAACGCCCTATTATCTCCAAAATGATGGGACATACCAAAGAGTAAACGACCAAGAACTATTTCTCGGTTAACCTGCCAGAGATTGTAGAGGGGACGAAAAGGGTTGATTTTGGGAAGTTGGGGATATAAGGGGTAGCTATATGCTCAACCCTTCCTTATCCTATTTACCGCTCATAGGGGAAAACTAAAAGTTTTCATTTAATATTTTATATTTACACAGGAAATACTTATATTGTGATTAGTTATCCAAACATCTGCTTGAAATATCGCTTGTACTTACAATTCATCTTCACTTTAGTTTTTAACCAACTAAAAACCTATTGTTATGAAAATACAGTGGATAATAAAACACATGAAAAAAAATATTTTATTTATTAATCTGTTGCTTTTATGCATAATGTGTAATGGACAAAGCGATTGTAATGTTTGTAATGTGGCGCTTAGATTCGTGCAGAACTCAACTTTTAGAACTTCAAGTACTACAAATCAAGCAGCATTAACTGCTATGTTTAACGAGGATTATAAACATTGGGAAGACATTAGAAAAGGCGATGCCTCAGGTGTAAATGCTGGTGTTGGTTATGATATGTTTAAAGCTAACTTTGGATCTTCATCTTCATCTCAACAATCAAAAGAGAAATATGATGCAATGAGGCGAAGTTATCAGACAAGCGGACAACTATCGAATAGTGATTACCAGTTCCTGTTTCAACAAACAACTGACCCCCAGTTACTTGGGCAATGGCTTACGTGCATTTTGAATAACTGCGGGGAAGGGCCATTTATGAAAATGTCAATTCAACCAGAGGAAGAGTTTACTGTAAATATGGGTTGGAATAATAAAAATGCGTATTATAATGATTTTAAAACTTCGATAATAATTGTAATGCAAAATTGCACCTTAGTTTCTGGCAATTTAAAAGACAATGCTACTTTTGGCCCCAAGTATTCATTGATTGGCGTATTTAGAAAAATTAATAAATTACAGCGAGCATCCGTTTCAGCACTAGTTCAAGGGTATGCCGATAAATTTAGTGTTGAAATTCCAGGAGAAACTATCAAACCTGAAGTGGCAGCACCTATTGAGGTCATATATTATCCAAAAGATGCGACTGTAATGGGATATATGAAATTCGATAGCGAACAAAATGCTATAATCTCTGCTCAAGATGGAATGATTGCAAGAGAAGGTGGCCCTGAAAACGTGTCTTGGGATGTTAGTGTCCCCAAGTCTGGAAACTACAGGATTGAGATTATGATTAATAACCCTTATTCTACTAATTTATTGGTCAAAGTGTTTAAAGATATTAATAGAAACAATAGAGATTTGCCAGTAGTTAGCAAAGCTGCTTTTGCTAATTTTTTTGTTTCATCTAGCAAAGATTATACGTTCAAGAATGTGCCGTCAACTATTGAGTTATTAGCCGACACACGTTATCAGATAACATTTCATGCACCTTTTATTTATGAGGAAAATCGAGATTATGTTCGCTTGCCTTATTTTAAAAAAATGAAACTTATATTGGTTGAGTAGTAAATAAGTTTGAGGTAGCTTAAAAAATTCAAAAATGATGGGCCATACCAAGGAGGAAATCACCAAGAACTATTTCTCTGTCAACCTGCCAGGGATTGTTAAGGGGGGGGCTAAGCGGGTGGGTTTTGGGAGAGAGGGGATATAGAGCATTCCCCTTTACCTACATTTCGGTTGATACCTGTATCCAGATATCAACACTCTTGAAGACTATTCAAAATAGTCGGCTACAAGTTGAGTGTTTTCTAAAAAGCGTACAAATTCTTTGTCCTCAATTTCTGAAGGCAAAAACCTTCTAGTTTCAATTTTTTCTAAAGTTATTTTTGTACGCATTAAAATTAATATTCCGCATTTTACATTAACAGCACCTGAGTCGGTATAAGACAAGTTAATTCTTTCAATAGAACTAAAATCATCACGTTTGCCAACCTTACCAATCATATAAATATGCCGATCTTGAGCCCTTAACGCAAGACAAATAATATCTTGGCTTATAAAATACAATTCAGCATCAGTGAACTTTTGTTTTTCTGTATGACAAATAATATTCGTACTATCAATAATCTCTATACCGAGAATGCTTATTTTAGGTATCCCCTCCACGCACCCCTTCTTGCTAAGCTAACGCCTGTTCATGACCTTTGCTGCTATGGAACAAGAAAAACTAAAAATAGCCGATACGATGCGCCTGCATCTGTCAGCCTGTAAATCAAGCGGACTGACAGTAGAGCAATACTGCAGGCAAAACCAGCTAAAGCCCTCTTATTATTATTACTGGCGCAAAAAACTGCAACCCCGTGAGTCGGGCAGATTTATCAGCATCGCTGCACCTTCAGGTACTCCGGTGGTAAGTATTGTTTTCACCACTGGTCACCGGATTTGTTTTGAAGCCATGCCACCAGTTGATTATCTAAAGCAATTAATGAGCTGATATGCTGCACCTGAGTTCTGCGGAGCGGTATTATTTTTACAATCAGGCAGTAGATATGCGCAAAGGTTGTTATGGACTGTGCGGCATTGTACAAAATGAGCTGAACAAAAATATCTTACTCGGCGATGTGTTTGTGTTCATCAACAAGCGGCACAACCAGGTAAAGCTGCTGCAATGGGACAGGGATGGGTTTGCGTTGTATGAAAAACGATTGGAGAAGGGCACCTTCGAACAACCGGCCAATGCACAAAATGGTACGGCCATTTTGATGAGTCACCTGCAATTGCAGCATATTTTAGCGGGTATACTATTACAATCTGTACGACACAAAAAAAGATATACCACAGGTGTGTAAAAATAGCAGCATAAACAACAGCAGCAGGCATAGTAATTGCAGGGTTACTGCCATCAGCAAATCTGCACAACATATCAATTTTGAGACTTTGTACAACCAGCAATTATTGCTGAACCAGACCCTGCAAAATGTCAATGAAGTACAGTCGCAAAAAATCAATTTACTGCAACTTCAAATCCTCGAATTACAAAAGTTTATCTTTAGCGGCAAGCAGGAAAAGTTCAAGCCGGCAGTGGCTGCGGGTGAAGGGCAAACTGTTTTGTTTGCAGACGATAGACTGGGTGAAGCAGTAGTGGTAAGCAGCAAACAGGTAAAAGCATACGAAGTGAAGCAGACGGCATTGCGTGTAAATCATCCTGGCCGCAAACCCATACCCGGCCATTTGCGCAGGGAAGCAATCATACTCGAACCCACCGAAGATATTACAGGCCTGCAACCCGTAGGCCAGGAAATAACAGAAATATTAGAATACCAGCCCGGAGAGCTGTATGTAAAAAAATACATCCGCCCCGAGTATATAAAGCCCACCGCAGATGGCATACAGGCAAAGCGTGTAATAGCGGCCCTGCCCGGTATGCCCATTGCAAAAAGCTATGTGGGAGCCTCTTTGCTGGCGCACATGATGGCCAGCAAATATGTAGATCACCTGCCGGTTTACAGGCAACTGCAAATGTTTACCCGACAGAAGGTAATCATAGAAGACAACACCGTCAGCAATTGGTTTAAACAGGGCTGCCACCTGATACTGCCACTTTTTGAAGCACATGAACGGCAGGTACTGTCCACAGGACGCTGTGCGCAAACCAACTATCTTGGAGTAGATGAAACACCCCTTAAAGTACTGGACAAAGCAAAAAAGGGTACCACTCACCAGGGATATTACTGGGTGTATTACAACACTGCAAGCAGGCAGGTTTTGTTTAAATACCAAACTGGCCGGGCCGCACAGTGGCCCCGGGAAACGCTTGCCAATTATAAGGGCTATCTGCAAACTGATGGGTATGCAGGCTATGATCAATTTGATGACAGCCCGGGCATCACCACATTAAATTGCTGGGCGCACGCAAGGCGCAAGTTTATTGATGCCCAAAGCTTTGACAATGCAAAAGCAGGTGAAGTACTTACACAGATACAGTTACTGTATGCCATAGAGAAGTATTGCGTAGAAAACAACTATACCCCGGACGAAGTGAAAAAATACCGCCAGCAGGAGTCGGTGCCGGTATTAGAAACATTACACGGCATACTGAAAAACCAATTAGTCGGCAGCCTGCCCAAAAGCCCGCTTGGGATAGCCCTGCAATACACGCTGGCCCGTTGGGACAAACTAAATGTATATACCCGGGATGGAAACCTGCGTATTGACAACAACCTGGTAGAAAACAGCATCCGCCCTGTGGCCATCGGCAGAAAAAATTACCTGTTTGCAGGTAACCATGAAGCCGCACAGCGAAGCGCCATGCTGTATAGTTTATTTGCTACCTGCAAGCTGCACAATGTAAATCCCATCGAGTGGCTTACCTACGTGTTTGAAAACAT
>JANMDL010000625.1:0-2909 GCA_031376295.1 Chitinophagales bacterium | reverse complement strand
CCTTCGTTGAACGATACGCAACTGTTGCATTTATCGCATGCCTCGCCTTCTGCATTTTTGCTTTCGCAGTTGATGGTTTTGGCCAGAATACGGGCGCAGGTGGTTTTGCCAACACCTCTTGGGCCGCAAAACAAAAAGGCGTGTGCCAGTTGGTTGTTTTTGATGGCATTTTTGAGTGTAGTGGTAATATGCGCCTGCCCCACCACAGTTGCAAAGTTCTGTGGCCTGTATTTACGTGCCGAAACGATGAATTTGTCCATAATCAGCTACAAATCTACAATCTAATCAGCAAAGGTAAAAATTGGGGATAATATATCAGTGTTGTTTAGTTAAGGATATTATGTGGCACCCCTCTATCATCCCGTCATAGGCGGGTTTGGTACATTATTCCGTTTATTTTCTATAATACTATCATCCGCCTTTGGCGGATTGTTCATTTGCTTATCGGTATTGAATCCCAATTGGTATTATACCTGAACCGCATCAATAATACATATCAGTCATCTGAAAAAGCTGCCATCAAACACAAAAAAACACCCCCTGTACATGCCGTTCGGATACTAACCAGGCCTGTCCTCACTAGCTGCTGGTACCTTTACCAGCCAGCGATAGTTTAAAATGTACCCGGTTGTATCTATTATTTATTCAGCCTTTTTTTCTGTACGTATTAACCGGGAAACTGCTGGCTGATTTATTTTGGCAGCATAATCTTTTTTTCTTTTCCTGGCAATAATGAGCATCAGTATAAACAATGCAACTCCAATTACAGCACCATACAATATAAATGGTGCTGCTGTATTCGTTTTTTCAGGCCCGCCAATATGCATTAAAGCTGCCCAGTAATAAGGTGAGTACTTTGTTCCACCTGGGTTATCGGCCAGGAAATCTTTTTTAGCCTGGTGCAGGGCAGCACCAAAATTGCGACCATTTTTTTTTGCCTGGCGGTAAAATTCTTCTGCAATTTTTGCGCCGCTCAGGTCATCCACATTCCACAGGCTGGCAACTACATTTTTAGCACCGGCATAATAAAACCCCCTTGCCAGGCTCAATGCCCCCTCCGACTTATCAATTTTTCCTTTATTGGTCTGGCAGGCATTCAGCATCACCAGGTTGGTATTGATGCGCCATGCATACAACTCATATATAAAAAAACTTGAATCGGCAAACTCCAGCCAGGGTGTAGTACCCAACGAATCAAGCCCTGCATGGGTAGCCAGGTGTATGATGCCCGCTGTGCCAAGTACCCTTTTAAAAGCAGCAATATCAGCACTGCTATCTTTGTACACATTGTCGGCCCCGATTGATTCCACTTCTTTGGCTGTTTGCCGCAAAGGTGTGAGATTCCGTTCACCATGCAGAAACCCTGGTGCAAATGCAAAAGTTTTGCCGGAAGAACCTTCGCTTCCCTCCTGCTGCAGCAGTGAGGCGGCAGAGTAACCATAACTGGTAGTAAACCTGTTGAGCAGGTATGGGCATTTTTTCAGCCCTTCAGACTTATCGGGTTCTGTGAGCAGGGCATCAAAAGGCAGGCGGGTAAAATCACCATCAGGAATTACCAGCAGGTCTGTTATACCCGCAGGCACCTGCTGCAAAAAAACAGAGCGGTACAGGTTGTATGCAGTTTGTTTGTAACCCGCCTTATCATTTTCAATATTACCGGGTGCATCAAAAAAATGCAGCATGCTGTCTAAGTCAGACCGCACTGAACTGTCAATCCGGTAAAATCCCATATCTGCCGTACTGTTAACAAGAAAAACATAATTATCCGCATCGTTGCTGAAAAACTCCACCAGGCTGCGGTTGTTGCCCAGCAGGTTTTTCTTTACTGCCGGAAGCAGATCCTCCTGTACAGCCTGCTCCAGTTTTTTATTGAGAGAGTTTGATTCCGCCAATGCTGTTTTCGCATCACCAATATTTTTTTCAATAATTTCTTTCTTTGCAGCAAGGGCGGCACTATCACTGTTGTTTTTTGCAGTGAGCAATTGTTTTTCAAGATATGCGTACTGCAATTTGAGGCTGTCAAGCGTTTTAAGTCCTGCATCGTCTTTCAGGTATTTATTGTAAAAGATGTTTTTCTTTACGCCTTCCAGCAGCAATAAAGCTTTACTGTTTTCCGAAAACCGGAATGCCTTTTCGGCCCATTTTTTATCTTTGGTAATGCCATACAATATATAGCAGTTTTTTATGGCTGCACTGCTGCGTATTTTACTTTGTTGCTGCATTACTGCACGGGACTCATCATAAGTAAAATTATCTGTCAGCTTGCGTTCCACTGAAAAAGCAAGGTCAAAACAATCAACTGCATTTTCAAGCAAGCGTATATCCCTTTGCTGCTCATATTTTTTGTACAGCAGCCGGGCCTTGGCATCCAATGCCTCCATAATGGTATTTTCGGTGTACAACTCCTCCGGCCTGGGGTTGATGAAAACATTGGCCGAATCAGCTTTTGTAACGCAGGAAAGTGCAAACTGGCAATAATACAGCGCAGTGTCATATTGGCGGGTGCTGTCAAAAACGGCCGATAGGCTTAGCAGCACTTTTCCATAATCCCTGTGACGCTTTGTGCCGGTTTTTTTTAAAGTGGTATCCAGTGCCTGATTAAAAAATTGATGCGCTGCATCATATTTACGGCCTTTTAATGCTATCTCTCCTTTTAATTTGAGTACATCACTTCTCTTTTCAAGAATATCCCCATCAACTGCTGCCTGCGGGATTTTCTCCAATAACTTCCATGCTATTGCAAGTTCGTCCTTATACGCCGGGTTGCCCTTGGCATAAAGAGCCTCTGCATAAGCTGCTCTTACCTGGGCTACTTTTTGCGGCTTGATATTCTCCAGTAACAGTATCTGTTTTGCATTGCTTATTACCGAATCATACAATCCGTATTCATTAAAAAAATTGATTGAGAG
>JANMDL010000568.1:0-3278 GCA_031376295.1 Chitinophagales bacterium | reverse complement strand
GCCTTGATAAACCATTGAAGGAGCTATCGCAAAAAGCCATGAATGTATTGCTGTACGGAAAGGAAACCGTGGAAGAAACAGATGACCTTTCCGGTTTGCAGGGTGAAGGTTTTGATGATACCATCAGCAATGAAGCGGCAGAAAGCACCGGTTACGAAGGGGTTATTAACATGCTGAAACGCTGGTTTGCCGGCACCAATACCACCGAAGCCATGCGGGAATGGGTAGAAAAATATATGGAACTGAAACCCTGCGGCAGTTGCAACGGTGCCAGGCTTAAAAAAGAAAGTTTATGGTTTAAGGTGGATGAAAAGAACATTGCGGAACTGAGCAATATGAATCTTGATAAACTGCACCAATGGTTTGAGGGTGCGGAGAAAAGATTGGACAAAAAACAGAATGCCATTGCAAAAGATGTGCTGAAAGAAATAAGAGAGCGGCTGCAGTTCCTGCTGAATGTTGGCCTCACCTACCTGAGCCTGAGCAGACCCTCCCGTTCGCTTAGTGGTGGCGAAAGCCAGCGCATACGGCTGGCTACGCAGATAGGATCACAGTTGCAGGGTATCACTTATATATTAGATGAACCAAGCATTGGCCTGCACCAGCGGGACAACCAGCGCCTGATTGAAGCGCTTAAAAATCTGCGGGATATTGGCAACAGCGTACTGGTGGTGGAGCATGATAAAGACATTATGATGGCTGCCGATTATTTGGTAGACATTGGCCCCAAAGCCGGTAAACATGGCGGGCAGATAGTGGCAGAAGGCACACCGGCATTTGTATTAAAATCTAACTCAGATACATCGCAGTACCTGAGTGGCAAAAAAAATATTGCAGTGCCGGGAGAAAGAAGAAAGGGCAACGGCAAGCTGCTGGAGCTGAAAGGTGCTACCGGCAACAACCTGAAAGAAGTAAGTGTGAAATTTCCGCTGGGTAAATTAATATTGGTAACCGGTGTAAGTGGCAGTGGTAAATCAACATTAATCAACGAAACACTGTATCCCCTGCTGTCACGTTTTTGCTTTAACTCAAAATTGGCCGTGATGGAACACAAAAGCATCAAGGGGCTGGAGCTGATTGATAAAGTGATTGAGATTGACCAGAGCCCCATCGGCCGTACACCACGCAGCAACCCCGCTACTTACTGCGGCTTCTTTACCGATATACGCACCCTGTTTGCCGCCGTACCCGAAGCAAAAATACGTGGCTACAATGCGGGGCGTTTTTCGTTCAATGTAAAAAGCGGCCGCTGCGATGTGTGCGAAGGCGGTGGTATGCGGGTGATTGAAATGAATTTTTTACCCGATGTATATGTACACTGCGAAAAGTGCAATGCCCGCCGCTACAACAGGGAAACTTTGGAGATACGATACAAGGGAAAAAGCATCAGCGATGTGCTGGACATGACGGTGGATGAAGCCGTGGAGTTTTTTACGAACGTACCTTATATTTACCGCAAGATAAAAGTGCTGCAGGATGTGGGGCTTGGTTACATCACACTGGGCCAATCGGCTGTAACGCTGAGTGGCGGCGAGGCACAGCGGGTAAAACTGTCGACAGAGCTGGGCAAAAAAGATACAGGAAAAACTTTTTATATTCTGGATGAACCCACAACGGGGCTGCATTTTCAGGACATTCAGCATTTACTGGAAGTAC
Source organism: Chitinophagales bacterium (assembly GCA_031376295.1). Classification (GTDB taxonomy): domain Bacteria; phylum Bacteroidota; class Bacteroidia; order Chitinophagales; family Chitinophagaceae; genus Ferruginibacter. The sequence goes on along the minus strand of JANMDL010000568.1, from coordinate 1,622 downwards.
TGAACAAATTGGTTGACAGGGGTAATACCGTGTTGGTGATTGAACATAATTTAGATGTGATAAAAGTGGCCGACCACATCATTGATCTTGGCCCCGAAGGTGGCGATGGCGGTGGTGAAATATTATTTGAAGGTACCCCGGAAGATATGGTTAACATCACCAGGAGCCATACTGCGAAGTTTTTGAAACTGGAACTAAAAAATTAAACAGGATGGGCAAACTGCAAGATGCTTTTTCACCAGCAGCATTCAGGGATACTGCACATGAGCTGGTGAATATGCTGGCCGATTACTTAGAAGCGGCACAAGGCAAATCGCTTGAAAAAGTAATCCCCCTTCAACAACCCGATGATGCCCTGGCCTTTTGGCAACAGGACTTTGAAAGCAGCAGCACTGATATCAAACAGTTTTTTGCCGATACCATCCAACGCTCCATCCACCTGCATCATCCCGGTTATATGGGGCATCAGGTAACACCACCTTTGCCCATTACGGCCATAGCAAGTATGCTTTCGGCTTTACTCAACAATGGCATGGCGGTGTATGAAATGGGGTTGGTGTCCAATCCATTAGAGCGGATTTTGTCAGAACTGCTGGCTGAAAAAATCGGGTATGATAAAAAGGCTTCGGGCATACTTACCTCCGGTGGTACATTGGCCAATCTTACTGCAATGCTAACCGCCAGGGCAGTTAAAACAGATGTATGGGAAGAAGGAACAACAGAAAAGCTGGGCATCATGGTATCGGAAGAAGCGCATTATTGTGTAGACAGGGCCGCAAGAATCATGGGGCTTGGTACTGAAGGAATCATTAAAATTCCTGTGGATGCTCAATTCAAAATAAAAACAGATTTACTGGAAGAATATTTGCAGGATGCAGCAAATAAAGGTATAAAAGTGTTTTGCATCATTGGTTCGGCCTGCTCCACTTCAACCGGTTCTTACGATAACCTGGAAGCAGTTGGCAAATTTGCCTGCAAACATGATCTCTGGTTTCATGTGGATGGCGCCCATGGTGCAGCAGTTATTTTCTCTGATAAATACAGGCATTTTGTAAAAGGAATTGAGCAGGCAGATTCGGTAATTATTGACTGGCACAAAATGCTGATGACACCTGCATTGGCAACTTCACTCATTTATAAAAGCGATTCAGCAGCCTTTAAAACCTTTCAGCAAAAAGCGGCTTATCTCTGGGCCAACCAGCATTCGCAGGACTGGTTTAATTCGGGCAAACGAACTTTTGAATGTACCAAGCTGATGATGTCAGTAAAAATTTATGCCATCATCAAAGCGCATGGGCTGGGTATTTTTGAAGAGAATGTGGATTACCTGTATGATGCCGGAAGGACATTTGCAGCGCTGGTAAAATCAAGACCTGGTTTTGAACTGGCGCTTGAGCCGGAATCCAATATCGTTTGCTTCAGGTATATACAGCCTGGCAGTAAATCACTCAATGAATTCAATGCCCTGCTCAGGAGCCGCTTACTTGAAGAGGGTAAATTTTATATTGTGCAAACCATGATAAACGAAAACCAGTACAAGACGGTGATCCTGATGAACACATAATCCGCCACAGAATATTTTAATAAAATGATGTAAGAGATTGTAAGGATAGCCCAAATAC
>JANMDL010000543.1:0-2714 GCA_031376295.1 Chitinophagales bacterium | reverse complement strand
TTAAAAGAATTGTAAACAATATCTGGCTCATCAGCTATCTTATTGTTTTTAATTTTATCCTCTTTGAATATACCCTGCCCTTCATACAACTCAGGTGGAAAAGATTAATTGCAGGAGCCCTTATGCTCTGGTTGCATATACTCTTTTATTCCTTTGGATTGTATGCCTGGCGAAATTTCGGCATCAGCCTGCATGTTTATTTCGACCTGAATCCTTTTACCAGTGACTACAGCGGTGAAAGTTATTTTATGGGATACAGCATGGCTTCTGTTTTCTTTTTTGGCATTGTAAGGCATATTTATAATTATATAAAGCTGAAGCATGCCGAAAAGCAGTTGCGTATTGAAAAACAGGAAGCTGAGCTCAACTTTCTGCGGTCGCAAACCAACCCGCATTTTCTGTTCAATACCCTTAATAATATTTATGTACTGTCAAGAGACAAGTCGGACCTGGCACCAGAATCCATCCTGCGCCTGTCGAAAATACTCCGCTTTATGCTCTACGAAACAAGCGGCAACTTTATTGCCATTGACCAGGAGCTCAAAATCATCAGCGATTATATTGCGCTTGAAAAATTGCGGTACGATGATTCTTTGCGCATCAATTTTAACTACGACATTGAAGACAGGAAACAGGCCCTGCCTCCCCTGCTGCTGATGCCACTGGTGGAGAATGCTTTTAAACATGGTGTGTCTGAAACAAGGTACCAGCCCTTTATTGACATTCACCTCTCGGTAAACAAACGCCAACTGCTTTTTTGGGTAAAGAACTCTGCTGAACAAAATGCCGCAGAGCCGGGCAACTCAGCAACCATTAAAGAAAGCATCGGTCTTTCCAACCTGCGGCGCCAGTTAGAATTATTGTACAAAGATTTTACCCTTACCATTCAGCAGCAACAGTCAGTATTTACCGCTGCATTAAAAATTAATTTGTCAAGCCATGTCTGATATCAATTGTATCATTATAGAAGATGAGCCACTGGCTGTAAAAGTGCTGGCGGATTATATTTCGCAGGTGCCTTTTTTAAAACTACAGGGTACATTTAAAGATGCAATATTGGGTACCGACTACCTGCGGCACCATACGGTTGATCTTATTTTTCTCGACATTCATCTGCCCAAACTAAAGGGTATGGCTTTTTTAAAGATGCTTAGCCATCCGCCTGCGGTAATCATTACCACGGCGTATCATCAATATGCAGTTGAGGGGTTTAATCTCAACGTAACCGATTACCTGCTGAAGCCCTTTGATTTTGAGCGTTTTTTAGTAGCGGTAACAAAAGTAAAAACACCCGGAAGTAACAGCTTACCGGATGCACCACCACAAAATGAAATACAAGAGCCAAAAGACTACATATTTGTAACGGTGCAAAAAAAGAAGGTGAAAATATTGTTTGCCGATATTGTTTATATTGAAAGCCAGCGGGAATATGTAAGGATTGTTGCTGTAAAAAAAGAATATCTTACAAAAATGAGTACGCATGAAATAGAAGCCCTGTTGCCCGCCAGCCTGTTTAAACGCATCCACCGCTCCTTTATCGTTTCCATCAGCAAGATTGATTCCTACACAGCCGACACCATGGAAGTGAGCGGTGTGCCGCTTCCCATTGGGAGGGGATACAGGGATAGTGTGGAGGATTTGTGAGGGGAGGTGACAGGAGACATGATAAAAAGCAGGTCAGCATAACGGCTATTCTAAATAATACAACTTAAACACAACTATTTGTATAAAATACTGTTATTATACAAATTACCATCATCAACTACTGTCGAAAATTAAGTACCGCTGGTAAGAATAGATATAAAAAATAACAGAAGCAACAGGTAAATGAAATCAGCCTGTAAACAAGTTTTACAGTAATATTATATTAATGAGACTGACTGCACAAAAAACAAAATAAATTTTGCAAGGTTTTATGCCGGGTGAAATAATCATTTTTAAATACAACACGCATGTTAAAAAAATTCACTTTAACCGATAAGCTGCTTTTTATTGCAGCATTGCTTTCACTTGTATTCTCGGAAATACTGTTTTTTAAAGGAGAACAGCTATCTGCCATTTTTATCGGCATCTGGGTGCCTTCTATACTGGCATTTGGTATTTATTTAAAATTAATAGGCAAAAAAAATGACTGATATAATACCTTATTTCGCAGGACTGATTACATTGCTATTCGGTGTTGCATGCTTTCTTGCTTTAAAAGAAATGACCAAATCAAGAAAATAGTTTTTCCTGTAAAAACTACGGGGCCTTGCAAGCATACAACCTTGCTCAAATGGATTTGCCTGTCGAATAATCAGTGTTTCAGTTAAAAACGAACAGGGATGATAAAAAATCAAAAACTGAACTGGTTGTACAACAAGCTGCTTTCAGACAGCACAAAAGAAAAAAGTGAAAAAATCATTCTGGTTATTGCCATAATCAGTTTTCTCATTCACCTGCTGCTGATTTATCTTGCCGGTTTTGGCTTCATCACCACCAGCCCGGACTCGAAGCTGCTGAGTAATCCCATTGCTGCCATCTACACCCCTTTCTCTTTTATCCTGGTGTACGAAGTTTACCTGCTCATTTATTACCTGCCCAAATCAATCACCATCTATATCGGCAAACAGTACGAAATCATGACCCTGATCATCATCAGGAGGCTTTTTAAAGACCTGTCTGGCTTACAATTCTCAGCCGATTGGTTCCGCAACAAGGATGACCTGCAGTTT
>JANMDL010000541.1:0-2392 GCA_031376295.1 Chitinophagales bacterium | reverse complement strand
TAACTGCAGTAAAGAACGTACTAAAAAGCAAGGAAAAAACTAAGTACTGTTTGAAACTAGATGTTCGGAAATTTTATCCGTCAGTAGACCACGATATCTTAAAGTCGTTATTGAGACGTAAATTTAAAGACAAAGACTTGTTAAAACAAGCTTTTACTCATAGGTCGTATTTAAATGAAAATAATGGGACTAAACTTTCTCACAATGAAAGACTTGAATTTTTAGGTGATGCTGTTCTTGAACTTGTAGCAACAAAATTTCTTTATGAAAAATATCCTGGTAAATCAGAAGGTGATTTGACTTCTTATAGATCAGCTCTTGTTAACGCTAATATCATTGCTGAAGTTGCATCAAATATCGGAATGAATGAATTTATGCTTCTTTCAAAAGGAGAAGCAAAAGATTTGGGGAAGGCAAGACAATTTATACTTGCAAATGCTTACGAGGCGCTTGTTGGGGCAATATATCTTGATACTGGTTATGACGATTCAAAATCTTTTATTGAAAAAACTTTGCTTGTGTTAACTGATGAAGTTGTAACAAAAGGTCTTTATCGTGATGCAAAAAGTACCGCACAAGAAAAAGCACAAGAATTTTTTGGAGTAACTCCTTCTTACAAAGTGGTAGAAGAGATTGGACCAGATCATGATAAGTTTTTTACAGTAGCAATTTTTTTCGGTAAAAATGAAATTGCTAAAGGTAAAGGTAAATCAAAACAGGAAGCGGAACAAAAGGCGGCCCATGAAGCTATAAAGAAAAATAAGTGGATTTAATTTTGGAACAACTTTCCACTTTTTTCTTGTCTTAATTAATACTATCTCGTGGTAAAATTAAAATTATGTCTTTAAAAGAGATAGAACTTTCTGGCTTTAAATCATTTTCTAAAAAAAGTATCATAGATTTAAGTGGTAATATCATAGCTATTGTTGGGCCAAATGGTTCTGGTAAATCAAATGTTGCTGAAGCAATTCGTTTTGTTTTGGGGGAACAATCAATAAAATCACTCAGAGGTAAAAGTGGTAGTGATTTGATATTTAAGGGTTCAAATAAACTCTCACCCCTTAACAGGGCTTCTGTTTCTATTGTTTTTGACAATAAGAAGCGTTTTTTTGTTTTACCAGAAAGTGAAGACCGTGACTATAAAATAAATTTAGATTTTGATGAAATAGTAATAAAGAGAGAAGTTTATTCCGATGGTATAAATGAATATAAATTAAATGACACACCAGTAAGGCTTAAAGATATAGTTGCTCTTTTGTCTTCTATTAATATTGGGGCGACAACCCATCATATTATTTCTCAAGGTGAAGCAGATAGGGTTTTGAGCGCGAGTATTTTTGAAAGAAAAGAAATGGTTGAGGACGCTCTTGGTCTTAAGGTTTATAGATACAGAATAAAGGAAAGTGAAAGAAAATTAGAAAAAACCAAAGAAAATATAAAGGAGGCCGAAATAGGCAGAAGAGAAATTGCCCCGCATATGTCTTTTTTGCGAAAACAAGTTGAAAAAATAGAGAAGGCAAAAATCGCAAAGGAAGAATTATCCGATCTTTATAAGGAGTATCTTTTTATAGAAAATGAATATTTAAAAAGACTTAGAGAAAAAATCAGTCAGGAGTTTAATGTTTCTTTTCTTAAAACAAAAGAGAAAGAAATAGAAGAAAAAATTTCGCTCCTTAATAAAAATAAAGTTTTAAGTGATGATATAGTTCTTAAAAAAAACAAACTTTCTTTGCTTGAGAAAAATCTTCAATTAATAAGGATTGAAAAAGATGACATAACTAGAAAATTGGCTAGAGCTGAAATGGAGCTTGAGATGCATTTAAAAATATCTAATTTAAAAGAAGGAAACAAAATAGACAGTAAAGATTCTATTGTTTTGGACAGGGTTTTGGTTTCTCAATTTTTCTCAAAACTTGAAGATAGCGTTAGACAAATTTCTTGGAGAATAGATAAATATGATATTTTAGAAGCAAAAAGAATACTTGATTCAACATTTATTTTTATAAAAGATTTTCTCCACTTCAAAAAAGAAGATGAGAGCAAGAAAGAGGAAACTTTAGAAAAAAATAATGATGAAATAAACAAAAAAGAATCACTTTCTCTTTCGGTCGATGATTTAAGATTAGAGTTTCAAAAAACAGTAGAAAGTGAAAATACAATTTCTTTTGAAATTAATCAATTAAGGAATGAATTGGAAGATGATAGCAAAAAAGAGTATTCTTTTGAAAAAGAAATCTTCTCTCTTTCTGTTGAGAAAAATAATATTTCATCATTACTTGCTATTTCATCAGTAAAAATTTCTTCTTTTGAAAGAGATGAGAATAGATTTAAAGAAGAGATAAAAGAAGGGTCTTTGTTTGTCGGAGCTTCGATACTTGAATATAAACATATA
>JANMDL010000520.1:0-1950 GCA_031376295.1 Chitinophagales bacterium | reverse complement strand
CGGCTTATTCAATGTGTTGTATAGGGATGGAAAAATACCCGAAGGCACGGGATAATCATCTGCCGGTTGAGCGGCGATAGCTGCGATGCGTGCTGACATTTCCGCCAACGACTGTGCGCCAACCAGCACTTCAAACTTCGTATCATATTGGCGGGATTGGTGCACTTCGAGCCAGATCATCTCGCCACGTTCGCGTGCCGCCAGATTGCCGAGCACATGGTGCGTCAGCGGCTCAATCCCCATCGTGTAATTGCCAGACTGAAAGTTCTGCCATTGCAATGCGCAAGGAAATTGGTCTTTGCGCGTTATGACAGCAAGGCCCAAACCCAGCTTCTCATTGATCAAAGCAACAGGCACTTCGCCGTTTTTGTTTGCTGCCATATCATGCTGCCAGACCTGCTCAGAAAACCGGTCGATTGGTGCAGGGATTTTTTGGTATCCCACGCCCTGCGCGCGGTATTTTTCGCCAGCGTGGCCTGCCCAAAGCACATCACGGATTGGCGCAACATAGCGCGCGCCTTCATCCAGCAGCGGGTAACCGAGGTTGACATGGTAAAGCAGCATATGCGGTGTGGCCAAGAACCCGGCATTGACCACTTTATCAGTCATACGGATGGTGTTGCTGCCAACGTCCACTTCAATGCGACGGTGCAAATGCAACACTTCGCCGAACACTGCGGCCTGCACCACTACGCCTTCGGCCCAAAGTGTGCAGCGCTCGCCATCCCACTCTTCGCCATAGCCCGTCAATTTGGCCGGGATGGTGCTGACGCGGCCGTGCAGCCCGTGTGTCACTGAGGCTTTATACGGGTAGTTGTAGTTTTCTGCAGGCACTTCCTGCGGGCCTAGTATATGATCAAGGCCGCAAGTGACCAGAAACCCTGAAAATGAACGGGCCCAGCCAAAGCCTTTTTCACTTTCCACCTCGTGAAGACCCGGGTGGCGAAACCCTGTGGGTGACTGCCAGCCGATTGCGCGACCATTATGCTCAACCTCTGCAATATCCATCGCGCGGTCGATAAGCACTGTGAACCTCAATCCGCTGCCGGTGCGAAACTCCAGCATGCGGATGCCGCGTTCCAGCCCATCGCCAAGTGTCATCAGCCGCACACCGGCAACCTGTCCTAAAGTTCCCGTGCGGGCACTCAGTTCGCGACGGGTTTGATTGACGCCAAAAAGTTCAACCATCAGATTTTACAAACCGTTTGCGATGAACTTATCATCAAGAAACTTCTTGGAGCGCGGCACATCAGCCTCATCCAAATGCTCGATGATTACCGGAATATTCGGATGCTTTTCTGCAAGGCGTTGCAGATAAAGATCATAGTTCAGCGAACCGGTGCCGGGGGCATTGAGCACAATTTCACCGACACCGCGAAATGTATGTGAGGCCAACGCATCATCATCGCCAATGTCGGCGTGTTTTTCAGACTTGTCTGATCCGGCCCGTGCAACATCTTTGGCATGCGCAATTTTAACGTGTTGCGTTAGCGTGTCGAACACCTGATTCAGCACTTTATCCATGTCGTCGATGTTATGTGATTCAAAATAATTGGTCGGGTCCATTAACAGGCCGAGGCCCGGATGATCCACCTGCGCAAACATGCGAACTGTTTCTTCAACGGAGCCGACGACATTGTTGACATAGGTTTCAAGCAAAAACGTCGCGCCGTGATCATAAGCTTCCTGCGCCAGTTCAGACAGGATTTTGCGGCAGGCTTCAAAACCTTCCTCGGTTTTATTTTTAGGGTCAGACATCCATTCTGATTCAGTGTTGTAAGTGCCGGTTTCTGAAATCACATAGGGGCTGCCAAGCGCGCGGGCGTTTCGAATGATTTCTATGAGGCGGTCAACATTGGCTTTGCGGTGCGCCATATCAGGGTGGATAATGTTGGTGTAACCCGAAATGCAACAGACCGGCAAATCATGGGCGCGAAACGTATCGCGCAC
>JANMDL010000509.1:0-18359 GCA_031376295.1 Chitinophagales bacterium | reverse complement strand
GCCTAGTGAATGCCCTGCCACCATATCAGGCTGCTGTAGCCCGGCTGTTTTGTAAGCAATTACTGAATGAATAAAAACGGCAGGCTGTGTAACTTTTGTTTCTTTCAAATCTTCCGCAGTACCTTCAAACATGATCCTGGAAATATCAAATCCAAGAATGGAATCTGCCTGTTCAAATAATGTATGGGCTATTTCATTACTTTCATAAAGATTTTTCCCCATTCCTGCAAATTGTGACCCCTGCCCCGGAAAGATATATGCGTGCATGTGCTTAAAATTAATTTTTGAGATAAAAAAGGACTGCAATTGCAGTCCGGGAACAAAGTAAATGATTTTTTTTTACCAGGCAATCATTTTGCCAAAAGAGTAGTATCAATTATTGATTAAAAAGAATCAATGCAGCTTGGCGCTGATTAATTTTACAAACTCACTCCTTGTCTCATTTTTTTCAAACTCTCCCCAAAAAGCGGAGGTGGTGGTAACCGAATTCTGCTTCTGCACCCCACGCATCATCATGCACAGGTGGCTGGCTTCAATTACCACGGCCACACCCAGTGGGTTCAGTGTTTCTTTTATTGATTCTAATATTTGTGAAGTAAGCCTTTCCTGTACCTGCAGGCGGCGGCTGTACACATCCACCACACGGGCTATTTTGCTCAGGCCTGTTATCCAGCCATTTGGTATATAAGCCACATGGGCCTTACCATAAAAAGGAAGCATGTGGTGTTCGCACATGCTGTACAGCTCAATATCCTTAACAATAACCATTTCATTAACATCTTCATGAAATTTGGCAGAATTAAGTATGTCATTTGCATTCTGCTGGTAACCCTGTGTTAAAAACTGCATGGCTTTGGCCACACGTTCCGGCGTTTTCAGCAGCCCTTCCCTGTCGGGATCTTCGCCCAGCAGGGCTATACTTTTCCGGTATTGTTCTCTTAAGCCCTCTGTTACATCCTCATCGTAGTGATCAATCTTTTTATACGCCATTGTTCTGTTTTATATGTATAGTTATCAAGCCGGGTATTCTACAAAGTTTCTTGGTGTTTCATACAGCCGTACCTGCAAATCCAGTGATGCATCTAATTGAGCCCTCAGTATATCATAAATTACTATGGCAATATTTTCCGCCGATGGGTTCAGGCTTTTAAACTCTACGGTATCAAGGTTTAGATTTTTATGGTCAAATCTTTCTGTAATATGTTCATTAATTACATCGCTTAGCAGTTTCATGTCCATCACATAACCTGTATCAGCATCAGGCACACCAGTTACTTTTACTACCAGTTCGTAATTGTGCCCATGATAATTGGGATTATTGCATTTGCCAAATACCTGTTGATTCTGCTCTTCAGACCATGCAGGATTATTAAGCCTGTGTGCTGCATTAAAATGCTCCCTGCGGTACACAGCCACTTTACTATTCATATATTATTTTTTTAACAACCATTTCCAGACTGAAACACAACAAGAGATTGTACCTGTTAACACTTGCTTTGCTGCAACAGAAGTTTGCTGTTCAGGCAAAAAAACCGGATGTGATATATATAACAACTAAAGATACAAATTGTTGACAAGGCACCAAAAAACCATCAACCGAAATACTCTACGTAAATCCTCGGTGTTTCATACAATTTCAATGCATGCAGGTTTACCGTTTCCGGCAAATGCCTTACCAGTTCATCCCAAATACCAATAACTAAATTTTCAATAGAGCAGAGTTTGTCCTTCATAAAGTCAACGTCCTCATTCAGGTTTTTGTGGTCCAATTTTTCAATCACCTGGTCTTTTATCACCTGGCTCAGCTTTTTGGCATCATATACAAAGCCGGTTTCGGGGTGGGGTTCGCCTTTTACCGTTACATACAACTCAAAGTTGTGCCCATGCCAGTTTTCATTGGCACATTTACCAAACACTTCATCATTCTTTTCCCTGCTCCAGGCAGGATTGTACAGCTTATGCGCTGCGTTGAAATGCTCTATCCGGGTAATGTACACCATTTGTATCTCCAAAAATTTTGGCAAAGGTAGGCCGATATATGAAAATACTCACCAAAAATGCCCACAGAACCCGAAATTTGTAAAATGAAGCTGTTATTGGTTGCCGCTACAGAAATGGAGATAGCCCCTTCCATCGAATCGCTTACAAAAAGCGGTTTTGTGCTGGGAGGCAATGAAGTAGATATATTGATTACTGGTGTTGGGCAGGTTGCCACTACCTGGATGCTTACCAATGCACTACAAACTACCCAACCCAGACTGGTAATACAGGCTGGCATTGCAGGGGCATTCAGCACCCGGTTTGCCCCGGGCAGCGTGGTATATGTGCAAAAAGATTGCTTTGGCGACCTTGGCATGGAAGAAAACGGGCAATTCAGCACCATTTTCGAAAATGGCTTTGCCAATGCCGATGATATGCCGTTTACCGGTGGCTGGCTGGTTAACAATAGCCCGGGATTAATGAGCATGACGATGGAGGCGGTTAGCGCTGTAACCATCAATAAAGTAACTGACAATATTGTACAGCGGCAGCAACTGATTGACAGGTTTAACCCCGGTATAGAAACCATGGAAGGTGCGGCTTTTCACTATGTGTGCCTTAAAGCGGGTACCCCCTTTGTACAACTGAGGGCCATCAGCAATTATGTGGGCGAAAGAGACAAGAGCAAATGGCTGATGCAGGAAGCTATTGATCACCTTAATCATGCACTACTGCAATTGATGATTGAATACATAAATTAAGATGGAAAAAATAACATTGGGTTTTTCGCCCTGCCCTAACGATACTTTTATTTTTGATGCGCTGGTAAACAAAAAAATAGATACCGGCGGGCTGGATTTTGACGTGATACTGGATGATGTGGAAACACTGAACCAGTGGGCCATTGAGGGCAGGCTGGATGTAACCAAACTCAGCTACGGCGTACTGCCTGCGGTGCTGGATACTTACAGGGTACTCAACAGTGGCAGTGCCCTTGGCCGTGGCGTGGGGCCTTTGCTGATATGCAAAAATAATTACCGGGGGGCTTTGTTTACCGGCACTACGGAAACGGTGGCTATACCCGGCGAACATACTACGGCACATTTACTCTTTACCATGGCTTACCCCAATGCCGCCAATAAAATATTTATGCGTTACGATGCCATTGAAACGGCACTGCTTAATGGAGAAGTGCAGGCTGGCGTAATCATACACGAAAACAGGTTTACTTACCGGGATAAGGGCCTGCAGCTCATTACCGACCTTGGCCAATATTGGGAAACTCAAACCGGGCAGCCTATTCCGCTGGGGGGTATTGTGATAAAAAAAGAACTGCCATTGCACCAACAGGTTGACGGCTTAATCCGCAGCTCCATTGAATATGCTTTTGCGCATTACCCGCAGGTAACAGATTATGTGCGCCAGCATGCACAGGAAATGAACGAAACCGTAATGCGGCAGCATATTGATTTGTATGTAAATGAGTACTCGGTTGATTTGGGTGAAGCGGGTAAAAATGCTGTGCTGAAGCTGCTGAATGCCGGTGGTGGCAAATGGGAGGAGGCAGATGTGTTTATTGCTTAACAGTAACGGTATGCCTGTATATTAAAAATGATAGGCAAATTGCACCACTACTTAGCAAAAAAACAATTCCAACATAAACTAATACACTGGAAATTTCCAGGTTTTATTCAACAGCCGAATTTACTGACAGCACCGTATACCCGGGAGGCCTTAGTTGTTTGTAGCAGTATATTTATTTGAGTAATGCTTTGATTTTGTCTTTAGATATCTGCGCTAAAATGCTTCCTTTTTTAAAACTCCATATAACAAGAAAATTTCCTTTCGCATAATATTCTTCAGGATGCTCTTTTGTGGGTTTGTTTCCACCCCATAACAGTCCGCCTAAAAATCCTTCCCCCTTAAACGCTTCTTCAAATTCAAAATACATTATAGCCCCTTTATCTTTTTTATTGTCAAAGTTCTGAATTTTTTTTGCCTTTAGTTTGCCAAACAGCATTTCATACATTCCCGGTTCGCTGTAAAACGTGCAGGCCTGTATTGAAATGCAGTTGCTATTGGTTGTAAAAGAATAGCTTTCCGGAATTTCTTTACCGGTCAGCAGCAAACTATCTATATTTTGTCCGCTGGTTTTAGCAGTTAGAAAAAAGACCAATGTCAAAATGTTGATGTGCTTTATCATACTAAACTATTTTGTTAAAAATAATGAACAACTGTATTGTAACCAACGGCAGTTTGAGAAAAATACGGCCCTTGCAAATATACACATTATGTGAGTTACCCGGCAGCTAAGCCCCTCTGATACTGTTGAGAATGGGCATCGGCACGCACACCAAAAAAGACAGGGAAACTTGCTGCTGCATAAATCCGGCTTTAACTCTCCATTGTAATATAATCCAGGTTGCCATTTTCATCGGTATTGATTACAACTAAATAATTGGTAAATTCCTGCCCGATTGAATAGTCAAAAACAGCAAACTGGTCTTCGGTTTCAGGGTATATTCCTACCCTTACCAGGTGCAGTTTTTTAAGTAACTCCTTTTCATACTCAGTACTTTTGGTACCAGGATTAATTAAGGTTGCTAATTCATTTTCTCCAAGTTCTTCCAAATGATGCTCCAGGTAAGGTTTTACCGTACCTGCATCTTCATCCTTATAGTCGCTGTCAATATATTTCCTGTTATTGATATCATGTATCCTGATGTTATCAATAAAAGCCTTCACTTTTTTCAGCCGCCCGCTGTCAATTGTCTTGTCGTAAAAATTCAGGTCAATCTGAATGGTTGTTCCGTTAAAGTCAATCTTAGTATCATAATACTCATCCAGGGATGCAGGATCAAGTATGCCGAAATGTGGTAATGATATAAGCGTCATACAGAATAATTTATCGTCATAAAAAATATTGCTGCAGTATTTTGTCGTTACTTTTTCCTTTGAAAATAAACTGCCGCGGTCAAATATACAAAAAGTACGTTTGTTAAACCGGGGCATGGCGGCAGCTGATAAGCACCAGGCAACAAAATATCGTATCTTCATTTAATCATGAAACTAATTACTGCGATACTTTTTTTGCTGACGTTTACTGCCTGCAAGCCTCCGTCAAAAATAACCAATACGCACTCACCCGGCAAAGCAACTGAGGGAAAGCTGGCTGTAGTGGTGCTGGGTACTTTGCAGGATGGTGGTTCACCACATGCAGGATGTAAAAAAGACTGCTGCAGGGAATTGTTTCTTAACCCCAACCCACAGCGGAAAGTTATATCGCTGGGTATTACAGATGGCATCAATAAAAAGAGTTTTTTGGTGGAAGCCAGCCCCGACATCTCCGCACAAATGAAGCAGTTGCAACAACACGCCCCCTTCAGCAGCAAAGAAACCCCGGATGGCATCATGCTTACACATGCCCATATTGGCCATTACAGCGGCCTGATGTACCTCGGCAGGGAAGCCATGAACGCCGGTAATGTAGCTGTGTACACGCTGCCCCGCATGAAACAATTCCTGGAAACAAACGGCCCCTGGAGCCAGTTGGTACGCCTGAACAATATACAGTTGCAGCCACTCAGCCATATGCAGGAAATTCAGTTAACTCCTGCCCTCAGCATCACAGCTTTTGCTGTTCCTCACCGCGATGAATTCAGCGAAACAGCAGGGTTCATCATAAAGGGCCCTTCAAAAAAACTGCTCTTTATCCCGGATATTGATAAATGGGAAAAATGGGAAACCAGCATCACCAGTGCCCTGGCAAAAGTTGACTACGCTTTTATTGATGGTACCTTTTATGATGCCGAAGAAGTGAACAACCGGAACATGGCAGAGATACCTCACCCCTTTATCGCAGAAAGCATGCAGTTGTTTAACCATCTTCCCGCTTATGAAAAAAATAAGATTCATTTTATACATTTCAACCACACAAACCCCGCCCTGAACAGCAACAGCCCGCAATCAAAAACTATCCTGAGGAACGGATATCATATTGCACAGTTTAACCAGGTAATTGAGTTGTGAAGCCCGGGCTGATACCAGGAATGAGATATGAACCCTGGTTATCAATGGTGCAAATGGCAAAACATCCGCTGTATAATAAGCCCCCCGTTTCAGATAGGTCTTCAATCATCAATAATTAATCATCAATAATCCCTATGCCACAACCTCAAATACACCACACAAATACCTATCATTATTGCATAAAAAAACCCACCTTTTCAGATGAGTCTTCAATAATCAATATTTTAATAATCAACAATCCTTATGCTACAGCCTTATTCACCAGCGCAGCAGCTTCGCTCAGCAGGATGGCGCTCTGTACCTTTAAGCCGCTCTCATCAATCAGTTTTTTAGCTACATCAGCATTGGTGCCCTGCAGCCTAACGATGATAGGAATTTCAATATTTCCAATGCTCTGGTAAGCATCTATCACACCCTGGGCCACACGGTCGCAACGCACAATGCCGCCAAAAATATTGATGAGGATGGCTTTCACCTTGGGGTCTTTTAAAATAATACGGAAGCCTGCTTCCACTGTTTGTGCATTGGCACTGCCGCCCACATCCAGGAAGTTGGCAGGCTCGCCGCCACTCAGCTTAATCATATCCATGGTAGCCATGGCCAGGCCTGCGCCATTTACCATACAGCCCACATTGCCATCTAATTTCACAAAGTTCAGGTTGAATTTACCTGCTTCAACCTCGGTAGGGTCTTCTTCCGTAACATCCCTCATGGCTGCCAGGTCGGGGTGGCGCATCAGGGAGTTTTCATCCAGCCCCATTTTGCAATCCACGGCAATAATCTTATCGTCGCTGGTTTTAAACAAAGGATTTATCTCCAGCATACTGCAATCGAGGCCGGTGTAGGCAGCGTACAGGTTGGTAACAAATTTTACGCAGCTTTTAAATGCCTCGCCACTCAGGCCAAGGTTAAAAGCAATTTTGCGTGCCTGGAAGCCCTGTAAGCTGCCGGAGGGATGTACCCACTCTTTAAATATTTTCTCCGGCGTATCATGCGCCACATCTTCAATATTCATACCGCCTTCGGTACTGTACATAATCACATTCTGGCCCTTTGCCCTGTCCATCAGTATAGAAAGATAAAATTCCTTTACCGGATTGGGGCCATCATAATATACATCCTGGGCCACCAGCACCTTATTTACCACCTTACCAGCCGGGCCGGTTTGGATAGTTACCAAAGTACCGCCAATCAGGTTTTGGGCAATCTGCTTCACTTCTTCAGCATTTTTTGCCACGGCCACGCCACGCTGCTCTGTGCCTGCAATCTTGCCTTTTCCACGTCCGCCGGCATGTATCTGTGCTTTTACTACACCAAATTTGCTGCCGTATTGGGTGTGTATCTGCTTATAAGCTTCTTCGGCCTCACCCGGAGTATTGCAGGCTATGCCTTCCTGCACGGGTACATTGTATTTTTTTAACAGCTCTTTGGCCTGGTATTCGTGAAGATTCATGATTGGAAAATTTTTGGCGAAGATAAGGAAGGGGTGGCATATTTAAACACCCGACATAAATCAGACTAATTAATTGACCAGCTGCTGGTACCGGCCCAGGATATCATGACAAAAGATTTTCCCCTATATTTGTCAGGCACAATACAAACTACTTTACAATGAGAAAATTTTTACTGCTTTTGTCTTTACTGCCACTCTATGGGCTGGCACAACTCAATGGTGGAGCCACTTATCCAATAAATGGCGTAAGTAATGCTCCCATATCGTTTTCAACCATCCAGAATGCTGCCACTTACCTGAATACCAATGGCGTTACTGGTACAGGAAATATTATCATGGAATTGCAAACGGGTTACAACCCAGCATCCGAGCCTGCTACGGGTATTGTGATGGATTCCATACCAGGTACCGCTGCCAACCGCAGGGTAATATTCAGACCTGCTACCGGCTTTAGTGCTGTGATAAGCCTTACTGTGGCTGGCAATGCTACGCTAAGCCTTCAGCGGGTAAACTTTGTTACTTTTGATGGCAGACCGGGTGGCACTGGTACTACCAAAGCACTCACGTTTACCAATACCTCTGCCAGCAGTACCGATTTTACCGGTGCCTTAAAACTAATTAACAGTTCAAAATTTAACCAGTTTTTATATTGCACTTTCATTGGCAATGCAGCACTGGCTACTTCATCTACCGTTTTTGGCAATGCCGTGGTACAATTTGGGGGTGCCAGCACTTTTGCAGCAGGTAATAATGGAAATAAATTGTACCGCTGCGATGTAAATGGAAACAGTACCGCCCTTCAATTACTGGTATCAAGAGGCTCCACTGCCAGCCCCGAAGTGGAAAATACGGAAGATACCATCAGGGCCTGCAATTTTTATGACAATTTCTCTAACCTCAACAGTAATATTGCCCTTAACGTTTTTATTGGCAATACCGACTGGTATATTGACAGTAATAATATTTATCAGACAGTTCCCCGTACTTACACTGTGCAGGCATTGCACACCGGTATTGCCACAGTACTTAATTTTACAGGTGAAGCACATATAATTGCCTACAATAATATAGGTGGTAATGCCCCCGGTGCTAACGGTACCATGACCCTGCAGGGTGCTGCCACCAATGCAGTTGGCTACGTTGCCATAAGTTGCCAGCATGGTGAGGGCTCTTTTGTATATGGAAATACCATCCGCAATATCACCCTCAGTTATGCCGCAGCAGCGGGCAGCTTTGGCAATGCGGCCATTTTTGCCAATATGCAATATTCTTCAGGACTTACCAATATCGGGTACAACAATATCAGCAACCTCAGTTTTAGCAATACCAATGGCTTTATCCGCCTGCGTACCATTTACCTGCGCAGTGTGGTTACTGCTGCAAGCGGCTTTTTTTCTACGGTGCAGCCGGCGCTTTTTGCTTACAATAATATTTTAAACAATATTACCGGTACGGGCAGCGGAGCAACCGGCAATGCAGAAGTAGTTGGCATTACCAACGAGAGTGCTTCAGTTGCCAGTTTGCTGGGCGGCACCTGTATTGGTGAATATTACCTGTACGATAATAAAATGACCCTGCTAACGGCCACAGCTGCCAATACAGGTACGATTGTGAGGGGCATTAATACGCTTAACACACAGGGTTCCGGCAGTACTTCCGGCCTTGGTAATTACAACGAAGTAATTAAAGATACCATCACCGGGTTATCAACCAATTCTACATCAGTGGCTGTTGCCCCTGGCTCCGCCACCGGCATTTTCATCAATTCAGGCCTGGTCGATACCAACCTGGTACAGCAGTGCGACATTTCTAATATTACCAATACTACCACCGCCGATATCAGCAATACTGTTTGCGGCATTGCTGTAATCAATGGCGCATGGGATATCAGCCGCAACCGTATTTACGACCTTAAAAACGGGGCTACCGGTGGCACACTGAGAGCTAATATTTTTGGCATCAATGTAAGGGCATCTGTTTTTGCTACTTCCAACGTGCATAACAACCAGCTCAGTATAGGCAGCGGGCAAAATAACAATCTGCAGGTGTATGGCATTGTCAATAACAATTCGGCCACTAATCAACTAAACGTACTGTATAATACGGTACTTATAAGCGGGGCACCTACCAGCGGTGCTGCCAATTCTGCCGCCATTTACCGTGGCTCTGATACTACTGCACCAGCTGTTTCAATTCTAACACCAATACTGGTACAAAACAATCTCTGCATCAATAAAAGAAGCGGGGGCACCGGCAATCATACAGCTATATTTAACCAGGCAGGTACAGGTGCCAGTTTTGTAACCGATTTTAATACTTTGGTAACAGCTAACACGGCCACTGCTGGTCAGTGGGGTGCTGCAGCGGGTAATTTTGCCACCTGGAAAACCAGCAGCGCCGGCGATATTTACTCTTACTATGCGCAAAGCAATGCCAGCTCAAGCCTCAGCACAAGCCTGGCACAGGTAAATCTTGCCAATCTCTTTTTTAATGCTTTATTTGAAACAAATGGCAACCTGGGCATTGATTCTACCAAGGCCGAATGCTGGCTGGTGTCTGGTAAAGGCAAGGCTGTAGCAACCATTGGCACACAGTTTAACAGGGGTACCAACTTAGCTTACCCAACCTGCATAGGCGCATCAGAGTTTACACCTGATGTGGATGCTCCCTGTAGTTTTGAAAGTGCTGCACCCAGTGCAGGCGGCACCACTACCTATACTTTTGCAGGCAGAAATATCATGAATATTGCCTGGGGTGTGGGTGGTACTGTACCATCTGCTGTTTGTGTAAAATATTATTCAGGCAAAGCGGCAACACCCGCTTCTCCTTCAAATAACTATTCAGCCAGCTACTGGGGGGTAACTGCTGCTACCGGCAGTGGCTATTCATACTCACCAACTATTAACTTCAGTGCTTCCGAAAGAGGAACGGTACCATTTAGCGACCCTGCGGTTAAGCAATCTTTCTTTAACGGCGCTGGCTGGCAATACCTTGGCCCAACTGCCACGGCCAATACGGCTACTAACCCGGCTACTTCAACCATTGCTAATATCAACAACCAGTTGGGCAGCAATACAGCATTCATTCTTACAGATGTGTCCAATCCCATCCCTGTTGACCTGCTGTACTTTAACGCCACACGCAATGGCGCCATAAACAACCTTGCATGGGCCACCGCACAGGAAATAAACAGCAGTAAGTTTGTGGTGGAACGCAGCAGTAATGGCGGTGCGTATACGGCCATTGGTGAAATAGCAGCGGCTGGCAACAGCACCAGTACCCGTACTTATTCCTTTGTTGACATTGCACCTGTACGTGGCATCAACCTGTATCGCCTGCGTATAGTGGATAAGGACAACCAGGCTCGCCTTAGCTGGACACGCCAGGTACGCAACGAAGGTTTAGCCAATGTATCGGTTTACCCCAATCCTGTTCAGGACATGCTTACGGTGAACATACAGGCCGATAAAGCGGTAGCAGGACAGATTATTATTACCGATGTAAATGGCAAAGCAGTGTACAATAAAGCGGTTAATATGATACAGGGAGAAAACATCATCCCGGTTGATGCAGCAACCCTGCAGGCTGGTAGTTATTTTATAAAAGTACTGCTGGAGGGCGACATGATCGTACGCAAATTTAACAAATTGTAAAAATCAGTTTTGATAGTAATAAAAGGCCGGGCAGTTGTCCGGCCTTTTATTTTATGATTATTTTAAGTGTCTATCCCGTTTTAGTTTCTTTTCTTTGCACAAAATTGGTAACAACAATATGGATAATGTAATAGGAAGAATCAATGAGGCAGTAGCTTATATTCAGGCTAAGTATGCACATAAGCCACAGGTGGGTATTGTACTGGGCAGTGGCCTTGGCAGTTTTACCGGGGAGATTGATGCAGAACTGGAAATTCCCTACAGCGATATACCCCACTTTCCGGTAAGTACTGTAGAAGGGCACAGCGGCAAACTCATCTTTGGTGAGCTGAGCGGCAAAAAAGTGGTGGCCATGGCCGGGCGTTTTCATTATTACGAGGGGTACAATACATCTGAAGTGGTATTCCCTATCAGGGTAATGAAGTTTTTGGGTGTGGAGATACTGCTTTTAAGTAACGCTGCGGGTGGCACTAACCAAACGTATAAGGTTGGCGATCTGATGATCATCAAAGACCATATCAGTATGCTCACCATCAATCCGTTGATTGGTAAAAATGAACCATTGCTGGGTACCAGGTTCCCCGATATGAGTGAGCCTTATTCAAAAGTTTTGATTAACAAAGCAAAGCTGATAGCTGCTGAAAAAAATATCGAACTCAAAGAAGGAGTTTACTGTGGTGTAACCGGCCCCACTTTTGAAACAAGGGCCGAATACAAAATGCTTTGTATGCTTGGTGGCGATGCCGTGGGCATGAGTACCGTGCAGGAAGTGATTGCTGCTGCACACCTTGGCCTGCCGGTATTTGCCATGAGTGTAATTACTGATATTGGCATAAGGGAAGAAGAAAATACCATTACACATGAGGAAGTGCTGCAGGCTGCAAAAGATGCTGAGCCAAAGCTGACTTATATTTTCAAAGAATTAACGGCACAATTGTAAGCAAAGCTGATGAACCGCATCATTACACTACTCATATTATTGCTGATTACGAAAGCTGCCTTTTGCCAGGTGCCTAAGGAGGAAATTATCAGGGGTAAGATACCGGGTAATGTTAGTAACCCCGGTAACAACCAGCAGCCAACGGACAGAAACCGCACAACAACCCCTAAAAAAGACAGCCTGGGTTTTGAACGCCGGGACGACAGTAAGGATTCCATCACTATCAGTTACAAGTTTTTAGATTCGCTACGCAGCAATAACCTGGATTCCACCATCAACGATTTTGACAAATATTTTTCGGTTCCCTCCTACTGGCAGCACCTGGGCAACAATGGCAATGCTGCATTTCCACTGATATACAAACCCAACCTCAAAACAGGCTGGGATGGCGGTTTTCATGCTTATGACCTGTACAGGTTTACGCTGCAGGAGTCGAAATTTTACAGAACCAACCGGCCCTTTACGCAGATGAGTTACCAACTGGCATCGGGCAAGGAGCAGATGATAAAAGTTTTTCACACACAAAGCCCCAAACCTAACCTGCATTTTGGCCTCGATTACCGGCTCATCAGCGCACCGGGCTTTTTTCTGTCGCAAAATACCAGCCACAACAATTACCGGATTTTCAGCAATTATACCGGCAAGCGCAAACGGTATGCTGCTTACCTGGTGATCCTCAGCAATACCATACGTGGTGGCGAAAACGGCGGCATCATTAACGACAGTCTTTTATCTGACAAGAATAAGAAAAAGCGTTTCAGCATTCCGGTAAACATGGGCAATAGTTCGTCCTCGCAGTTCAGCCCTTTCAGTACGGCCATTGCTGCGGGCAATATATATAAGGATGCAACATTTTTCTACCGCCATAGTTATGATGTTGGCAAAAAAGATTCCATCATAGTTAACGATTCAACCACCGATTATCTTTTTTACCCAAAACTGCGGCTGCAGCATACTTTTACGTACAGCACATACAGTTATGCTTTTAAAGACGACCAGGGCGACTCCCTTTATTACAAAAAATATTACGATACTACCCTTCGCAAAAAAGTGGATTCGTTTAATGTAAAGGAAAAATGGAAAGTGATTTCCAACGATTTTTCGCTTTTGCAGTTTCCTGATACCAAAAACCCCGGCCAGTTTTTACTCCTGGGCATCAGGCTGGAAAATATATCCGGCACACTCAGCAAAACCACGGTAGATTTTTTTAATGCTGTGCTGCATGCCGAGTACCGCAACAAAACCCGGAACAAACTATGGGACATTATTGCAAAAGGGGAGTTTTACAGTGCAGGCAATAATACCGGTGATTATAGTGCCTATGCTATGCTGGGCCGCTTTCTTAATAAAAAATGGGGCAATGTGCGGCTGTTCTTTACCAATGTAAACCGCAGCCCTTCTTTTATTTTTGATAAGCAATCGTCGTTTAATTTTAAGAACAACAACAATTTTAAAAAAGAAAACATCATTTCATTTGGTGGTGAAACTTTTAACCCCCTGTTTAGTGGCGGGGTAAAAAATCACCTGATTACCAACCTCAGTTATTTTACTGATTTGTACAAAACAGCGCAGTACAGCAAGGCATTCAACCTTCTGCAGGTATATGCCTCCAAAAAGATAAAGCTCAACAAAAAATGGAACTGGTATGCTGATGTTACATTGCAGCAAACAGATGGTGCTGCACCGGTAAAAGTGCCCCTGTTTTTTACCCGCAACAGGGTAGCTTTTGAAGGGGTGTATTACAAAAACCTGAACCTGAGTACCGGTATTGAGCTGCGGTATTACTCACCATATAAAGGTTACAACTATTCACCTGTAATGGGCCAGTTTACCCCGCAGGACAGTACCACCATCAGCAACCTGCCCGTGGTTGATTTGTTTCTCCACTTCCGCATCAAATCCTTCAACGGTTTTATCAGAGCCGAAAACCTGAACACCATCAGCTTTAAAAATGGCTTTGGTTTTACCAACAATAATTTTGCTGCTCTCCACCAGCCCACACAGGGTTTTATTTTCCGCTTTGGTATTAAATGGGGCTTTGTGAATTAGAAGATGTATCGCAATGTCCGCAGAAGTATCGCAAAGGGCGCTATTTGCTCATTGGTATTAGTAGAAAAGTATATTGCAAATCGCATCGCTAAACGATTAACGCTTTCCTCTTGTGAACTGTCATCTGTAATAATATAAACTCTTCTCTGGCTGAAAATTAAATCCCTGACAAAAAATACTGGAATTGTAATTATTTTTCTGTTCTTCCCAATATAATTTTATGCAGCAAAAAATACTTACGTACACATTACCCAAAGCAACCGGTTAAAAATAATTGATATATTAAAGGGCTGGGGGCGGTAAGGCAAACCATGGGTACACTATGCTTTCTGCTGCCGCAAAAAACTGCCTGCAAGTGCGCCAAAACCTGCTACCAGTGAGCCAATAAGAGCCGTGGCAGTTACCAGCAGAAGGGGGTTATCCATACTTATTATCAGCTTCGAAACTTTATGAGCCAGTATATGACCGTTGCTGTTGCTGATGATAAAACTCAATCCACCCCATAATAAAAACAATGCTGCTGCTGCTGCTGCAAATGCTTTTGCGGGTTTTTGCGGAATAGCTGCTGCAACAATAAAGGCTGCAATGGCAATGCTCCACCAGGGTAAAAAAAGACAGGCTGCAAAGCTCAGCACTGCTGTTACTATAAGAGATACTGTAAATTTCATTTTTTATTTTTTTAACGATTATTTTAAATGCGTTTGGGCTATGTGAGATGATCGCTAACTGTTGCAACGTTGAACTTTGAACCTGTCAACTCTCAACCAACTAATCACCTAATCAACTTTGACCCTAATTCCCAAAGCTCATCTTCCACTTCACCCGGGTATCCTTCTCCTCAGCCTTTGTCATTACCCATATTTTATTGTACTTACCCGCAGCCCAGTCATCTACAAAATTGTCATAGTATTTACTGCCGGGGTTCCCATTTTGGCCACCAGGGTATACGCCATAAGCCTCCGTTTTTGCTGAAAGCTGCACCACCATGCGCCAGCTTGGTCCGTGATTGCCCTTAGCAGCATTAATGATATGCTCACCACCGCCAATTGGCAGTTTGGTTCTGCTTAAAGGCTCCAGCCTCAGCAGGTGGTTAACGCCAGTATGTTTAAAAGCTGCCCAACCCAGCCTTCCTTCAGCTTCAATTTTTTTCAATTCAGTTACTGCTTTTTTAAAGGCAGCCGTAGCAATATCAGGCAGTGTTTCCTTTTGCGGCGTCAGTATATCGTCCACAAATTTATAGGCTGAGTCCTTCAGCAGCGCCTCGGTAAGCGTGTTGTCCAGTGGATGCTCAATAGGGCCGGGCGCCTTTGCGTACTCGTCATCATATACAGCCTTTTCCATTTCGCCCCAGGCTATCAAAAACACCGTTGCCCCTTTGTCATCCACATCATTGCGCAGGTTCCAGCCCTTCAGCAGCTCAAGGTATTTTTTTTCATCAACCCCCAGGCCGGCCTCCCTGATATTTTTCAGCAGCACTGGCCTGCTCATTTCAGCAAATACATTGTAATTATCCGTCTGCATCTTCATCATATCTTCTGCGGTAATATTTTCCATTCGAGACAGCATCCTGTTTACAATTACACCACGGTAAACCGGGTAAACCCTTCCCAGGTAATAGGGGTAATCATAACCAACAGGGCGCTGGTTGGCACTGCTTACAAAATTCCTATCAGGATTGTACTGCAAGGGTACTTCACTCTGTGGAATCATCCCCTGCCACATATAACTGCTGTCAGTTCCCGGCATTACAAAATCCCCCTGCCCTTTCCATTTAGCAGGAAAATCGCCCTGTGTTCTTAATGCAATATCTCCATTTTTGCAGGCAAACAGGCAGTTTTGCCCAGGTGTATGCAGGTATTGTGCCGCGGCTGTATAATCAGCATAATTTTTTGCCCTGTTCAGCATATTAAAAATACGCAGTTCATTGCTGGGGTCATGTGCAGTCCATCTTAATGCATAACATTTATCGTCCGTCTTTCTGCCACCAGTAAAGCACTTGTCGTACATTACCGGGCCAAAAACTGTGTAAGCCACGGTATCAATGTAATCTGGTTTGCCAGCAATTTTAATGGTTTCTATTTTCAGCGTTGTTTTTTTCCATTCATTGTTAAACCAATATTCTTGACGGCTGTCATCTTTAAACTTTATCTCGTAATAGTCCTTTACATCTCTGCCTCCATTGGTAAAACCAAAAGCACAACTGTCGTTAAAACCAATCACCACTCCGGGAGCTCCGGGAAAACTCACCCCGTAAGCATTAAATTCGGGGGTGGAAATCTGTACTTCGTACCATAATGATGGCAGGTTTAGGCCAAGGTGCGGATCGTTACACAAAATAGGAGCGCCGCTTTTTGTTTTTTTACCACTCACTGCCCAGTTATTACTGCCATTATCCCGGTCGGGTTTGGTTACAGTAATACCTGCAAGCGTTGTATTACTGCCAAAATAGGCCGAATCGGCTCCTGAGGGTTTTACAACTTTTATTGAAGACTCAGCAAATTTTGTCCCGTTGGGAATGATAGGATCCAAAGAATCCTGTATAGAAGGGAAAAGTTTGTCAAAATCTTCAGGGCTGAAAAAACTTTTGGCATTGGTCATTTCAAAGTCCTCATCCCCCCCGGCCAGGTCAAAAGACATATATTTAAGAAATAGCGCCGTTTTAAGGTTACTCCATTTCTCGGGCTTGTAACCCAGCAGTTTATATTCAACCGGTAATTTACTTTCTGTAAGCGTTTCAATATATGCATTGATGCCAGCAGTATAGCTGTCGCATTCTCCTTTAATTACCGGGTCTTTTTCTACTTCCTTCATCGAATTTTCTGCGGCAAACACCATTCCCATCCTGCGGAATTCCCTGTCGTGATTAAGTGCTATATCTCCCACAATTTCACTGGCCCTGCCTGCTGCGGAGTGTGTTTGCAGCTCCATTTGCCAAAGGCGGAACTTTGCATGCAGGAAGCCCTGTACAAAATAGGCGTCATTTTCCTGATCGGCAAAAATATGGGGTACAAGCCGGTCATCAAGGTATACACTTACCTTTCCTTTCAATTGCGGAAACTTTAAATCGGCTGCATAATCCTGGTTAAGTGGCTCAGCATTTTGCCACAAGCCGTGTTGCGGACTTAACAGCTTGCCCAGTGGGGCCTTTAATACAAGTTTGGTATTAAGCGTTACTACAAGACCAGTAGTTACAGCAGCAGAAACCAGGAAAGGAATTATTCGCATAAAATGGTTTAAAAATGGAAATTAAGCAAAAAAGACAATACTTCTTCCTTTCTTACGCCATGGCAAACAGCAAATCCTGGTATATATATAAAAAAAAGTCCCGATAGACATCGGGACAATTGTTATTAGAACCTAATTTTTTTGAAACCAGGCTCTGTAACCCCCAAAGAAAACATCTTTTACCGGCCGATGCTGTTCAAAACCGGGGGACCAGGTAATTGAACTTTTGTTGTGAATGCTTATTTAGCCGGTTGAATAATATTGCTTAATTGCTCTTTTCCATCGGCTCCAATATGGCGCAGGCGGTAATAAGCAGTTGCGTTTTTTGTATCTTTTAATTTCTCCATGTATTGATACCTGTCTCCTTCCTGGCGGGGATCAGCGCCCAATACGAGGGCAATGGCTGAAAACTGAGTTCCGTCGGTGCTCCGTTGTACTTCCCAGTAATTAGTTGCTGCAGCAGCGTCAGTGGCCCAGTCAATAACGATTTTAGCATCTTTTGCATACACAGTAAAGTTGGTGATATTAATAATTTTGTTGCTGTTAACAGCTGTTTGTGCGTTGGTACCGGTAGTGATAACCAGTGCCAGAACAACCATGTAAATAAATTTTTTCATCATTCAATTGCTTTAAATAGTTATAAATCGTTTTTTAATTTTGAACCCTGCAATGAATAAAGGATTTTTTTGTTGGTCTTTAATAAGAGATTAGTGCTGTAGTAATGGAAGCCACCTTTGATGTCAGCAGCTTCCCTGTTACACTTTTTGCTTGCCGGTAATTATTTATGGATTGTTTGTTCAGCAGATTATTTCAATCGTACTGTAACCAGCTCGCTGTATGTTACATTACCAGACTTATCGGTTAATTTAAGCCTGTAGTAAACATTAGATTTTTGCGTAAGTTGAAATGCTTGTTTGTCTTTAAAGCCACATGAAGTAGATGCAAATTCAGAAGCTTCACTTCCTCCATGTCCTAAAATGACATTACTATGACATCAAAAAAAGAAAACGAACCATCAAAAACACCAAAG
>JANMDL010000480.1:0-2599 GCA_031376295.1 Chitinophagales bacterium | reverse complement strand
CACGTCAACCGTGGCACCGGCGGATTTTGCACCTTCAGCAGCAGCATAGGCCATAGCATACGCACCGTATCCGATTTGTGAAAGCGGAAAATAAAAGTAAACCAGTCCTTGGGATTGTATTGAATCATCCTTTTGTTTTTGCCAAAAATAAGGTATATCAGCCTATTCTTTTAAGTGCTTCCCTGTTACTCAGGTTTGATAGTTTGGTGGCTGCTGCAAATTGGTTTACCCAGTCCGGGTTGGTTTTAATAAGTGTTTTTTCAAGCTGCCGCCAGGTTTTTACTTCCATCCCATAGTATTCAAACTGGTTGCGCATACAGGCTTTTGAGCTGTTGGCTCTTTCCTTATATTGAGAGAGAGTGAATTGCTTTTTTAATGGTTATAGTACGCTTATATTTGTTGTTGATTGTATCGTACGTTTAATGTAAAAAGCAGCACAACCTGTACCGCTTTCTGCCATTATTTTGATACTTACAAAATCTTCACTTCTGTACGCCTGTTACGCTGGCGGCCATCTTCGGTATTGTTTTCAGCTACGGGGTCGGTAGCGCCATAGCCTTTTGCCACGAGTCTTTCCATGGCAATGCCTTTTGATATCAGGTAGTTCACAATGCTCTGGGCCCTTTCCTGGCTCAGCTTCATATTTTTAGCAGCAGTGCCAATATTATCGGTATGACCGCCAATTTCCACCCGCTCATCATCCTTGCGCTGGAGGTATTCTACCAGTTCATCCAGGGTGGGGAAGGAGGTAGGCCTGAGGGTGGATTTTCCAAAATCAAACTCTACATTCTCCAATGCAAATGATTTTGGCGGCTCAAATTCAATGGCTACCGAAAAAGGATTTTTATAAAACGCATTGGCAGCCAGTGCCGGTATATCTATTATATTGTAACTGATAGAATCCCGGAAGCCCATGATAAAAATATCATATTTGTCACCTGCAGGCAGTTTCAGGCTGAATTTACCCGTTTCGTCACTGATGCCCTGGTACTGGTTGCCGTTTTTTTGGCTTTGAAACACAATCAGTTCATTGTTGCGGGGCTCCCTGCTGCGCATATCTATAATGGATACATTAATGGGTGCATCCTTGGGCAATGGCGGGGTTGTTTGTGCCCGTACTAGCCCAAAAACCATCAGCATGAGCGATAATAGAGTGAAAATTTTCTTCATTCTTTTTATTTTACTGGGTTAAATATATAACTTATACAGTTTTTTAACAAAACCGTCAGGCAATAAACCAATACTGTGCCAGTATAACAGCCTTAATGCCGTTTTATTGTTAAGGAAAACAAAAAAGACTATTCCGGCTTCCCGGGCTTAATTATTACCGTGCGGTAATACGTCGTAAATATGGCTGTAACAGTTGCAAATACCGGTAAATTGTCTTTTCTTTACGGAGATAACCAAACGCATACATTTCCCCGATGGAAAATGAAAACAACATCATAGATCAAACCGAACTGGCTGAAAACGATGTGTTCGTGGTAAAGCAATCTTTTCCTGTTATTTTAATTGCCGGGGGCTTTGTATTTGTGATGATTTTGAGTGGTGTTTCCATCGAGCTTGCCCCGGTAATCCTTCTTGTTGGTATTGCAGCACTGGTATTACTCGTACTGGGTTTGCAGAATAGCGAGGCTATACGCATTGATTGTAATGGAATTTACCAAAGTAAGGAACTTGTAACAGACTGGAAGCATTTTGCAGCGGCATTTATTTCCCAGGCACCCGAAATCGGTAAAACTGAAGATAATTTTGTATTGATAGTCAGGTTTTTCAAAGATGGCTATGATGGTAATTTTAAAATGACAATACCCCTTACTAATACTCAAAATAAATCGGAAGAAGAAGTGCTGGAAGCTATAGAGCGCTTTCACCAGCTTTCATTAAAATCGCTAACGCCGCTTAATCAGCCGTTGCAAATAGGGGGGAGTGCTCCATAAAAAAGGCCCGCAAAAAATGCAGGCCTGTATCTTTTTAAAATGTATTGTTACCGGTTTTCAAATTCCAGTCGAATAATGTTCAGCGCACCACCAGCCTTAAACCATTCAATCTGCTGGGCATTATAAGTATGGTTTACGGGTATGGTCTCGTTGCTGCCATCAGCATGGTTCAATACCAATTGCAGGGCCTTGCCGGGAGCAAAAGCCATCAACCCTTCAATATCAATACTATCGTCTTCTAATATTTTATCGTAATCTTCTTTGTTGGCAAAAGTAAGCGCCAGCATACCCTGTTTTTTCAGGTTGGTTTCGTGTATGCGGGCAAAGCTTTTTACCAGTACGGCACGTACACCAAGGTGGCGGGGTTCCATAGCCGCATGTTCACGGGATGAGCCTTCGCCATAGTTTTCATCACCTACCACTATACTGCCAACGCCCGCTGCTTTATAGGCCCGCTGGGTGGCAGGTACCGGGCCATATTCGCCTGTTAACTGGTTTTTAACCGAGTCGGTTTTTTCGTTAAAAAAGTTGAGGGCACCAATCAGCATATTATTACTGATATTGTCCAAATGCCCACGGAACTTAAGCCATGGGCCCGCCATACTGATATGATCGGTGGTACATTTTCCCTTGGCCTTTATCAGCAGTTTCAGGCCGTT
>JANMDL010000460.1:0-5635 GCA_031376295.1 Chitinophagales bacterium | reverse complement strand
CAAAAGTTTTGCGGCCCATTACCACCACCATGCCCCAGGTGGTATTTTTAAAAAATTTCAAATCGTTGGGCAGGTGCCACAGCAGTTTGCCATCTTTGCCAATGGCATTGTTTTGGGCTGCAGCTACTACTAAAGAGATACTCATGTGTGGCAAATATTTTATACCGCTACCGGGGCCTTGATGGCGGGATGGCATTGGTAATTGAATAATTCAAAATCTTCAAAACTAAAACTGAAAATATCATTGACAGCAGGGTTCAATTTCAGTTGCGGCAGCGGAAACGGGTGGCGGCTTAATTGCAGGGTGGCCTGCTCAAAATGGTTATTGTACAAATGCACATCGCCAAAAGAATGTACAAATTCGCCCGGCTCCATACCGCATACCTGCGCAATCATCAGCGTAAGCAGGGCGTAAGAAGCAATATTAAAAGGAACGCCCAGAAACACATCTGCCGAGCGCTGGTAAAGCTGGCAGCTCAGTTTTCTTTTACCATTTTCGCCCACGGTGGTATAAAATTGAAACAGGCAATGGCAGGGCATCAGTTTCATATCGGGCAGATCGGCCACGTTCCATGCGCTGATGATGAGGCGGCGGCTGTCGGGGTTGGTTTTTAGTTGATGAATGAGATCAGACACCTGATCCACCACTTTGCCATCTGCCCCCTGCCAGCTCCGCCATTGTTTACCATACACCGGGCCAAGGTTACCATTTTCATCAGCCCATTCATCCCAGATGCGTACGCCGTTTTCTTTTAAATAAGCAATATTAGTATCGCCCTTTAAAAACCATAGCAGTTCGTATATAATACTTTTTACATGGCATTTTTTGGTGGTCACCAATGGAAACCCTTTCTGCAGGTCAAACCGCATCTGGTAGCCAAAAACACTTCTTGTACCGGTACCTGTGCGGTCGCTTTTATCTGTGCCGGTATCCATAATATGCTTTACCAATTGTAAGTATTGCTGCATGGAGCAAAGTTAGGGTTTTGCGGGGAGTTGCAGGTAACCGGAGAGATTTTGTGCCTGGAGTGAATCTGAGATGGGGAACTAAAAAGCCACCTGTTGAGTCCTGCTTATCCGGAACAGTGCAGCAGCGGTATGTGTGAGTAAGATTTTTTTTTGCTTTTTGGGATTAAACCCTGTTTTTTTTGCAAAAGTATCAGGTTTCAAAAAAATGTCATTAACATTGCAACTTTTATAAACCCTTAGTAAATAAAAAATGGAAAAATCAGAAGCCGATTACAACATGTTTGACTGGTGGAAAAAAGTTGTGCTTAAAAATTACGCCAATTTCACCGGTCGTGCCCGCAGGGCAGAGTATTGGTATTTTGTACTCACCCAGATTATATTTGTTTTACCCCTGTATTTCATTGCAATAGCAGGGGTTGCGTCAGAATCACCTGCCTTTTCTTTTCTTGTATTAGGATTGGTGATGCTGATTGCATTTGGCACTATCATCCCATACCTGGCAGTGATAGTCAGGCGCTTGCACGACCTCAATAAAAGCGGCTGGAATTATTTTGTTGGCATGATACCATTTGTTGGCGGCATAATTATGCTGGTTTGGCTTTGTACCGACGGCGATCGCCACGAAAATAATTATGGCCCCGACCCCAAAAATAACTACAACCCCGAGTTTGATTTTGAGCAGCGGCAGTAGTCGAACCCTGATTTTGCATCCAACTGCAAAATCAGGGTTGAAATATATTTTATTATATCGATATTATTTGAAGAGGCATGGGTTAAATACTATGCTTTTTTTTTGTGCCTGAAAGTGTGGTGCTGCAGTTCTTTGCAGATGCCTTTTCTAAAATAAGGAAATGGTGTTACAGCAGTTCATCGGGGTTTCTGTAGAAGAAATGTTGTCCTGCAGCATGCAGAAAACGAAACTGTAAAAAAATGTCATAGTGCTTCATGCTTCCTTTTGGTTGCAGGTTGCTGGTGCAGAGTGACGCCCCAGCATTTACCATCAGCACAATTTGTACCTCCATAGCGGTATTCATCACATTGTTTAATCTCCTTTACCTTTTTTCTTAACCGGGGCTGGCTTTTTAGGCATCACGGGTTTTGGCTTTGGCGTTTCGGCAACTGGTTTGGCAGGTTCAGTTTCTTCCATTTCTGTTACCTGCAGTTTATTTTCATCTATCTCTCCGTTGTCGCCTCTGACAGGGCTGGGTACAGGAGCCTCGCCTTCGGGAGTTACATAGTTAAATACTTTTTCCACATGTATCCACTTACCGTTTTTCCATTTAAAGGCTTCGTAATCACCATCAGGTATATAAGTCCATTTTTTTTCAGGTTCATTGGTTTCCGAAAACAGGTGCTCGGCTATAATCAGGTCGAGTTCCTTATCGTAAGTAAGCCTGGCACCTGCCCCTTTTTTAAATTCCATCACATACCTGCTGCGGGAGGGTTTAAAAACCGAATCTTCTTCATAACTGAAAATACGGTTACCAAAAATGGGTTCATCATTGCTGAAGGTTAATACTTCTATGATCTTTTTTGTACTGAGAGACCTGTTTTCATCGTAGCCAAGCAAGGTATAATAAGTAGCGAGTCCGCTTTTTTTAGTAATGATTTTGTAATACACAGCACCAATCCAGCCCTTATTGTTACCAATGGTATCACTGGTATTACGGGTTACATCCGACTTGTCGATCAACGGGAATAATTGAAGTGAGCCATCATCGGTACGCATTTGTATGGCACCATGCTGGCGTGTAACCCCTTCATTGATGACCAATTGCCAGGTATAAATGCGGAAACTGCTGTCTGGCGGGCAAAGTTTTGAAATGGTAATAAGCGAATCGAATGGGTATGAAATTGAATGGGGCGTTTTAAGGGCACGTACAAACATGCGGGTAAAAATGCTGTCGGCTTTCAGCCTTTCTGCTGATAAAGTATCCTGTATAATCCTGATAGCATATCGTTTTAGAGAATCCTCTTTTTTCTGCAGTAACTTCCAGTCCTGCGGGGTGATACGCTGTGCCGAAAGGCCGATTGTAAAAGCCATTAATACAATTGTGCCAACGAGTTTCATCATGCCGTGAATTTAATACATTCCTTTAACAAACACCGTACAAAATTATTGTGTTATGGTGAATTTTAACATGATTTTGTAAAATGATAATCATTAGCGAAAGTGAAACCTGCCGGGTGAATTGTTATATACGATTTTCTAATATACCGGCAAAGGCTTCCAGGCTGCTGCAAACCATATCAATACGGTTATCAGTGGTATCCACTTCAGGCCTGGTAGTAGGTAAAAAAATGGTTTTTATGCCCAGGTTGCGGCCAAATTCCATATCACTCATCGTATTGCCAATCATGATGGCTTTACTTAGGTTGATTGCCTCAAATTCTTTATTGGCCTGCAGCCCCATGCCCGGGTTGGGTTTGCGGTCAGGGCTGCTGTCTTCCAGGTCGGTGCAAAAATACACTTTGTCAATACGTCCGCCTGCTGCTTCAATCGCTGCAATCATGTTGTGGTGTATCAGAGCCAGGTCTTCAGCACGGGTAACACCTTTGCCTACTCCTTTTTGATTGGTAACAACTACAATATGCCCGAAGATACCATTGAAAATCTTCATCGCTTCCTTTACCCCATCATAAAATACAAATTCATCCCAGGTATGGATATAGTCCATGTGCTTTTCATGGTTAATCACCCCGTCACGGTCAAGAAACAGCGTCCAGCTTTTGTCAATATTTTTTACCTCAATCATTTTTTACTTTTTTCACGAATTAGGCCAATTGCACGGATTACACGAATTTATTTTCAAGACGTAACACCCATAACTTATCACTTATAACCCATAACAAATCATAATCATCCAATCAGCACATTATCCCATCATTAAATCAGCACATCAACTCTTTATTTGCTCTTTCAAAATCTTCCGGTATTCCTATGTCAATAAAATAAACATCCTGCGGCATGCCGTACATCCTCCGGGCAGCATACATTTTTTCCAGATAATTTTTTTCAAAGGAAAACTTCAATGGAAGGTCTTCCTGCAGAAAATCCGGAACATTCAGCAGGTACACACCACCGTTAATAAACCCTTTTTTGTAAAACTTTTTTTCAGAAAAATCAGTTATTATGCCATCTTCATTAATCATTACCACCCCATACCGGTCAAAATTTAGCATTGGCTTTAGTGCAAGGGTACAGTGGGCTTTATTGGCAAAATGAAGGGCCGCCAGGCCAGGTATTACTGCGCTGAAAAGGGTGTCGCCATTCATTACAAGTATATTGGTAGTAACTGCTTTTGAACAGGCCAGTTTAATGGCGCCGCCGGTTCCCAGTGGCTCAGCTTCAACTGAAAACACCACATCCAGGTTTGTGTGTTTTTCTTTTATATAACTTATAATGGCCTCACCCATATAACCGAGTGAAAAAATAAATCTTTGTATCCCCTGCTGCTGCAGGTATGCAATAACGTGATGAAGAAATGGGTGACCCGCTACAGGAGCCATACACTTGGGTAAACCCGGTACCGCATTACGCAGCCTGGTACCCAGCCCACCCGCCAGTATAACCGCTTCCGTTACCTGTTCCTGTTTCAATGCTGTTATAAGTTTGTGGTGTTAAAATAACGTTCTTCCACCAACTGGCAGATGATATGCCCCAGCATGATATGGCTTTCCTGTATGCGTGGCGTGTCGGTGGAAGGCACATTCAGCAGGTAATCACTGCAGTCCTTCATTTTACCACCTGTGGCACCAGTAAAGCCGATGGTAATCATCTCCTTTTCTTTAGCCACATCAAGTGCTTTGATGATATTACTGCTGTTGCCAGATGTGCTGAGCCCTATCAGTATATCACCCTTTTTGCCGATGCCTTTTACCAGGCGGCTGTACACCACATCGTAGCTGTAATCGTTTGCCACAGCAGTAAGGTAAGAAGTATTGCAGTGCAGCGCTTCGGCAGGCAGGGCATCCCTGTCAGTATAAAATCTTCCGCTGAACTCTGCTGCCAGGTGCTGTGCATCAGCAGCACTGCCACCATTACCGCAAAAAAGCAGTTTGTTACCGTTTTTAAAAGCAGTAACTATTATATTAGTGCAATCATCCACCAACTGCAGCATAGCATCATCCTGTAAAAGCTGCTGCTTTACACTGATAGATGCCTGTATGATATTTTTTATTTTTTCCATATTGTGATTTTAAAAGCCTGCCTTGTTTGTTTGCTTACTCAAGACTGGTTTAAGGGGCAACCCATCTTGTAAGTCCGTATGTAGTAAAGCTGTATTGCCTTACCTTGCCACCAAAGGTATTTAATGTTTCAGTAACTGCATGGCGGGTATTGCCGGGGCAGTAAAAAATCATAAAGCCACCACCGCCGGCGCCACTTATTTTGCCTCCTGTAGCACCTGCTTTTTTGGCTGCTTCGTATATCGCTTCAATACTGCTGTTGCTGATATTGGCTGCCATCTGTCTTTTTTGCTGAAATCCGAAATCGAGTATTTCACCAATTTCATGCAGCCGTCCTTTCAGCAAAGCTTCCTTCATCCTCCGTGCCTGCTCCGTCTGTTGGTGCTTGGCCTCAATGCTTTTTTCAGTTTTGTTATTGACATTGTTTACCTGCTCCTTAATGATAGTGGCACTGTCCCGGCTGGTGGCTGTAAAATAC
>JANMDL010000149.1:0-1754 GCA_031376295.1 Chitinophagales bacterium | reverse complement strand
AAACATAAAATGAAAACAATTACAATTGAAGGACAACTGAGGACCGGATTTGGCAAAACAGCAACCCGCCAACTACGCTCTCAGGATCAAGTGCCAGGTGTAATTTACGGGGGTGCGCAGGAACTTAACTTTTCAGCTCCTGCGGCGGCTTTTAAAGCCCTGGTTTACACATCAGAATTTATGCTTGCAGATGTAGTGCTTGATGGCAAAACGTACAAGTGCATCATGAAAGACCTGCAGTTTGATAAGGTGAGCGATAAGCTGATCCATATTGATATGCTGGAACTGGTTGAAGACAAGATGATTATAGCTACATTGCCCCTGAAGATGGTGGGAACACCTGTTGGTGTAAAAGCAGGCGGTAAGCTGGTTACAAAAATTAATGCCTTGAAAGTTAAGACATATCCAAAGTATTTGAAAGAGAATATTGAACTGGATGTAACTGCACTGGAATTGAATGGCAACGTAAGGGTAGAAGATGTGAAAGCGGATAATATGGAGATACTTAACTCACCCCGTATACCCATTGCATCAGTAACCATGACACGCCAGTTGAAGCAGGAAGAAGCAAATGCCGCTAAAACTGCTACTCCGGCTAAAGGAGCCGCCGCAGCCGCTCCGGCCAAAGCTGCTGCTGCACCCAAAAAGTAAAGTAACAAATTTGAATAAAAGCCCCGGTTTTACCGGGGTTTTTTAGTGGCAGGCGGTATATTTTACTCATAACTATACATTACCTTTGCCCCCTTAAATTATTGTAAAAATGGGATTCGACAGGAATACGGTCATTGGTTTTGTACTGATTGGGGCATTGCTGGTGGGAATGCTGGTGATGAACAACAGGAGCCAGACACTTTACCAGGCAGAAACGAAAAGATTGGCTGATTCAACAGCTGCGGCTAAAGCCAAAGCTGCGCCCATTGTTGACAGCGCCAAAATAAAACAGGAACTTACAAAAAATGATTCAGCCAGGAAAACACAGGCAGCGGGCGACTTTCAAAAATACACGCAGGGCAGCAAGCAGGAACTGGTACTGGAAAATGACCTGGTAAAAATAATATTTACCAGCAAAGGTGGCCAGCCAGAAACTGTGGAACTGAAAAAATACAAAACCCACGACGGCAAACCACTGGTACTCAGAAGCGGCGAAGGGAACAAGATTTCTTACCTGTTTAAATCGGGTAATAATGTAACAGCACAATCGGCAGACTTGTTTTTTTTACCCGGCAATAAACAAACAGGGGCTGATGGAAGCCAGTCAGTTAGTTTTTCTATAGCCGACTCTTCTGGTAAATCAATCGAGCATGTTTATACCCTTAATAACGGGCAGTATATGCTGGATTTTAACCTGAAAATGAAGGGTGCCGACAAGCTGGTAACGCAGAATGTACTGAATATGCAATGGCAAACAGTGGCTCCGCAGGTGGAAAAAGACATTCAATACGAGAAACAGCAGGTAAATATCTGTTATGTTGAAAATGAAGCGTATGACTTTGAACATCCCGGCTCTGGTGGTGATATGAAATTCAGCAAGCCACTCAACTGGATTAGTGTAAAACAACAATTTTTTGCCAGTACGCTTATTGCCAAAGATAAATTTCAGTCAGGCGAAATAATATGGAAAGTTCCTGACGATTCAGCAAAAACGGTGGTTTCCGCGGATGCCAACTTAAAAATCAGCGTTCCCAATGGCAGCGATGTAACCATCCCCATGCAAATATATTATGGCCCCAGCGACTATAATGTGCTGAAAAAAT
>JANMDL010000423.1:0-28911 GCA_031376295.1 Chitinophagales bacterium | reverse complement strand
ACCTTTTGCTTCTGCCTTCAAAATACAATAACAGCACAGCGCTTTTATTTATTCAATCACTTTTACTTCTTTAAACATTTTAAGCGGCGTGGCTTCCGCCTGCTGCTGGTAAGCCTTCCATTTACCGCTGAAAAATGTATTTGCTTTTTTAACTGCTTCAGTTACCAATCCTTCTGCATCATTCAGCATGCGCTCTTCCTGTGCATCGGGTATTTTATTTTTATTGGTTACTTCGCCACGTACTTCATTCAGTTTGCCCGCAGGGGTTACTTGCGGCACGGTACCGTAGCCCTGTTTTTCCTGCGGTTTTCCGAAAATATAATTGCGGATGCCTTTAATGCTGTCCGTCATCACTTTGCCGGTTTTGCGCAGGCTGTCTGCTTCTTTTCCTTCGGCATCTTTCAGTTGCGCTTCTACTTTTTTAATGGTTTCTTCGGCCTCAGTTAATGCATCTGTAATGGCAGTAAGCCTGTTGGTATTTTTATAGATGCGCTGCATCATTTTCATCTGGGCATCATATACTGCTTTGTCCAGCGGTGCCTTGGGGTCCGGCTTCACCACAATTATGGTAGAATCTTTTTCGTTACCTAGTGACATTACTAATTTATATTTTCCGGGATACACATTTACCCCCCCTGGCTCAGGTGCATCTTTTTTTGGCTTGGGTGAATTT
This sequence comes from Chitinophagales bacterium, assembly GCA_031376295.1. Classification (GTDB taxonomy): domain Bacteria; phylum Bacteroidota; class Bacteroidia; order Chitinophagales; family Chitinophagaceae; genus Ferruginibacter. Next base: position 28,238 of record JANMDL010000423.1, on the reverse strand, counting down.
GGCCTGCGGATGCCTTTCATTTCAAAACCCCAGCTTCTTTTATTAAAACCGCTGTCTGCCTTCACCTTCATGGTACGAATGAGTTCATTGGCTTCGGTATAAATCCGCACCATGGCAGAATCATTTTTTACTTTCCCTGTATCCTTCATTGGCTTTACATAAAAAGAATACAAGGCATCCCTGTCCCTGTTCTGCCCTTCGTACAGGCCCCAGGTACTCCACTCGTAGCCCGGCGCATTTTGGTAATTGGCCTGGTAAGCTACCGGTGCTTCAAAAACAGTCAACCGCTTTGTTGGCTCCATTCCGCCAGCAGCAGCAATTTTCCGCAGGGGGCGTATATCGTCCAGCACATACAGCGCACGGCCAAAAGTAGCAATGCAGAGATCAGCCTCTCTTTCCTGTATAGCCATATCATAAGTAGATACAGAAGGATACCCGTTTTTCCATTGCTGAAAACTCACCCCATTATCAAAACTCACCCAAAGACCACCCTCGGTTCCTGCAAAAATAAGATTGGGCTCCACAGGATCCTGTATTACACAAAGCGCATACCCTTTTACTTTATTTTCATCCACCATCAATTGCCAGGTGGCACCATAATCTTTTGTGCGGAAAATATATGGTTTGAAATTACCGCGGCGGTAATCGTTGCATACCACAAAAGCCTCCCCTGCATTATACCGGCTGGCACGTATCTGCGGCACCCATGCTCCTGCAGGCATACCCATAATTTTTGGTGTACAATTGTTCCATGTTTTACCCCCGTCTTTAGTTACCTGCACATTGCCATCATCAGTGCCCACCCATATCACATTCCTGTCTTTGGTTGATGGGTCAATGCACAAAATAGTCGTATAATTTTCTGCTCCTGTAATATCGATTGAAAGGCCGCCATTTTCATCCTGTCGTTGTTTAATGGTATCGTTGGTAGTAAGATCCGGTGAAATAATTTCCCAGGTTAACCCTTTGTTGTTGCTTTTGTGTACCACCTGGCTGCCGTAGTAAATTGTTTTACTGTCAAAGGGGTCGAGGGCCAGCGCTGCATTCCAGTTATAGCGCAATTTTGTTGTAAGGCTTGGTGCAGGTGGCTGTATACGCCATTCTTCACCAGTAAAACTATTGTGCCGCACCAGTTCTCCACCCTGGCTCATACTGTAAGTCCAGTTGGCATCATCGGGGTCGGGAATTACATCAAAGCCATCGCCCCCGCTCAGGTTATCCCAGTAATAATTGCGTATCCCACCGCCCTTCCAGGTATAAGCCGGGCCACGCCAGCTTCCGTTATCCTGCATACCACCCATTACATGATAGGGCAGCTCGTTGTCAACATTAATATGATAAAATTGCCCCACAGGTAACTGCTCATCAAATTTCCAGCTTTTACCACGGTCATGGCTGATACCGATTCCCCCGTCATTACCATCAATAATCAAATCAGGATTGGTGGGGTGTATCCAGAAAGCATGATGATCAGGATGTATGCCGTTGTAGGGTATGATAACTTTGAAAGACTTTCCCCCATCCTCACTCATGCTTATCATCTGGTACACATTGTAAATGCGATTTTCATTTTTACTGTCTACCCGTATATCCTGAAAATAAAAAGGCCGGTTGTTTACCACGCTGGTTTCGGTATTTACAAGTTCCCATTTAAAGCCGCCATCATCCGTTTTATACAACCCATTTTTAGTAGCTTCCACCAATGCGTACATACGTTGTGGCTGGCTGGGTGCTATGGCCAATCCAATACGGCCAAAATTACCTTCGGGAAGACCCTCTTCCTTCCCCATTTTTTTCCAGTTCTTCCCGCCATCCATTGTAATATACAAACCACTGCCCGTGCCACCGCTTTTAAAACTCCATGGTGTGCGCTGGTGCTGCCACATAGCTGCTACCAGTTTATTGGGGTTGGATGGATCGATTACCAGGTCGGCACAGCCACTGGTGTCGTTGGTATGCAGTATCAGGCTCCAGCTTTCTCCACCGTTGGTAGATTTATATACGCCCCTTTCCGGGTGCGGACTGTATGGGTTGCCGATAGCACCTGCGTAAACAATGTCAGGATTAACCGGGTCAATGATGATGCGGTGAATGTTTTTCGTTTTTTCAAGCCCCATCAGCTTCCAGTTTTTACCCCCATCAATGCTTTTGTAAATACCCCCACCTATGTTTAATGAATTACGGGGGTTGCCCTCGCCAGTACCGGCCCACAATACAGCAGGATTGCTTTGCTGTATGCACACTGCGCCAATATTTAATATGGACTGTTCGTCAAAAACAGCGTTCCAGGTGGCACCGCCATTTTCTGTTTTCCATACACCACCACTGGCGGTACCCAGCAATATATTATCGGGATTGCTGTGCAGTGCATCAATACTGGTAACACGGCCACTCATACCGGCAGGGCCAATACTGCGTGCCTTCATTTTACTAAACCTGTCAACCGGAATTTTTTGTGCTGTTGCTGCAATGCTGCTGAAAACAAAAAAAACGAATACGAAAGCTAATTTTTGCATCTTTTGCTGTTTAAACGTTGAAGATGCTGAAAAATGCCGACCCCTGCAAATAATTTGTATAAATGGATTTAAAAAGTAACCCTTTTTAACCTAAACCAGCGGCTACCTTTTTTTTCCCAGGTTCCAGGACAGACCCAGTTGCAGTGCCTTGAAATTATTGTTTTCATTGCTCTGGTTTAAGTAGCTGTTCTTAACCAGTTCGGTAAGCCCGTAGTTGCCCCTGATTTCCACACCGATTGTTGGGGTGATATTATACTGCACACCTGCTGTGAATAATACATTGAACCGGTTAATGTCATTCAGTGAAAAGCTGCGGTAAGGAATTACCACCCCCACAAATGAATTGGGTACATTGGTAACGGCTGCGTTAGTAATGTAAATGGGCGTTAATCCTGCTTTTGCCTGAAATTTTGTATTCCCTATTTTCTGGCGGTACAGTATCGGGAATTGCAGCATGGTGAGCTCCCGGAGCTTAGCATCAATTTCCCGGTTGAGTGTAGCCTGTTTTTCTGATACAATATAACTCTGCGAAGCATTATGCGAACTGATGCCTGCACCAAACTCGATGGAGCTGGTTTTATTTAGCGGAATATGCAGCAGTACCATACCGTATTTGCCATTTTTTTGCAATTTGCCAACCAGGTCCGTTCCTGCGGTTACTGACAGGTGCATTTTTTCCCGGGCCTTGTTTTCAGCAACAGGAGCCTGCGGGTTATTTTCGGCTATGGGGATATTTTTACCTGTTACAGATCTGGACTGTACCGCCCCTGGTTGTATTACATTTTTTCTTTCTGCTGCAGTTTTATCAGGTTGAAGTAAGTAAGGGTTTTGCGCATTGTCTGTTTCATTGCCTTCATCACCATCTGTGAAATTTATTGCTGCTGCTCCTTCCCTGTAAAGCCTGTTTACTTCGTTATTGTAAGATGATACAAAAACACCGGTTGTATACCCGCCCGGTTTCTGCGGACAATAGCTTACAATGAGGCCGGGTACATTGCCATCAGCGGAATTTGTATTGTTTAATTTTTCTACTGCAGCTGTTTTGTAACTGTTAATTATTTTATTTTTAATGCTTGTTGTAAATGCAGTTGAAGCAGCAGCAGTTTCGTCCTTTTTACCTGCCGTCTTCACCAATCCTGCAGCAACGGGTATTAATAACAGCAGGAACAGCAGGTACCTTTTACGATCCTGCTTTTGTTTTTGTTGTACCAGCTTATTTTCCATGCGCTGCCACATCGCATCAGTGTTGTCAAACTCCATATCGCTGAGCTGATTTTTAAAAACAGTATCTATCGTAAAGTTCTTACTCATACACGCTGCAGTTTATGTATTAATTTTTTTTTATCCAATTCGGCTGCCAGTTGCTGCCTGGCTTTGGCAAGATGTGCCTGCGAAGTACGCTCTGCCATATCAAGCGCTTCTCCTATTTCACGGTGATTGTACAATTCAAAAACGTACAGGTTAAATACGAGCCGGGTATTTTCGGGCAGGTTTTGCAGCAGGCAAAGCAGGTATTCCCTGTCATACTTTTCAATAGCGAGGTTGTTTTCGCTAAAGGTTTCCGCCTGGTCGTTTACAGAAAAATAGCCATCCTTGTACTCAGTTTGCAGGGAGATGATTTTTCCATGCTGCCGGTTTTTTTTGATAAAATCGAGACAGCAGTTCACCACAATCCGCTTCATCCAGCCTTCAAAAGAGCCGGTATTATTAAACTTACCAATGTATTTGAAAATGCGCAAAAAGGCATTGTTCAGCACTTCTTCCGCATCTTCCTTAGCAGGCACATAGCGAAAGCACATCACCATAAAAAGTGAGTAGTACTTTTTGTACAGCATTTTCTGGCACACAATATCATTGCGCCTGCAGCCTGCTATAATATCTTCCTGTGCTACATCCATTTAAGCGATGGTACTCAATAGTTTTGGTTTATCCCCCTCTAAATTAAAGTTTTCACAGGGAACGGCCTGTATTTTTTACGCATGATATACAGTACAGTTACAGACTTCTTTAGCGGTAAAAATGTCGCAGGGCGGTAAATATTTTTTGGGGATCCCTGTTTTAATCTTGCTTTTGATAGGGAAAAGGTCTGAAAGAAGTTATTTCACCACCAGCTTGCCATCTTCATACTCCGGCAGCACATTGGCACCATCGGCAGTAAGGCAGTAGCGGATGTCCTTTTCCAGCCCGAAACCGGTAAGCCGCTGGTAATGAGAGGCGTTATTTTTTTGCATAAAGCTATACAGGTCGGGCTTAGCAGTATTGTACAATGTTTCGGCAATATGCGATGAGTCGCAGTTGATGGAAAAATGCTCCTGCAGCCGGTTGATAACAGCACCCGCAAACAGGGTGTCTTCAATATTTACTTTATCCTTCCAGGCGGCGCAGCCCAGTATTACGTTTTGCTTTTTTTGCAGCAGATAACTGCATACGGCCGATAAATTAGGAAATGAGCCGGTGATGATGCCCTGGGCATTGTTATCCAATGCCATGTGCAGCAGCTTGGTACCGTTGGTGGTGGTAAGCACCAGAGTTTTTCCTTCAATAAACTCCCGGGGATATTCAAAGGGCGAATTACCATGTACAAGGCCTTCGGCAACTTTTCCATCCCTTTCACCAGCGGTTATGCCCTCTATCTGTTTGCCAAGGCGTATACATTCGGCCACACTATCCACCGGTATGATGCACTTTGCCCCATTGTACAATGCGGTGGCAATGGTGCTGGTGGCACGCAGTACATCAATAATTACCACAATGCTGCTGCTCACATCGTACAGGTTGAGTAATGCGGGGGAAAAGCAGGTATATAAGGAGGGTTTGTTGGGGTTCATTCTGTTCAGTTTAATATCAGTTTCCACTTATCTGTTGTTGAATATTCCTTAATGGTATCGTTTCGCTTTACCAGAAGGGTTTTGAGATAGTTCTTTAAGTACAGTTTATTAAACAACCGGCCAATAAAATTCCATGGTGATTCAAACTCAACGATATCAATCATTACAACGCCGTTTTCTGCGGGTTTAAAATAATGTTCATGTCTGAACTTTTTAAAATCACCTGCGGTCATCTCATCACAAAAAAAAGAGTGCGGCTCCATTGCGGTAATTAATGACGTGAACATTCTTTTTTTAAAGAGATGTTTTGCCTGCCAGGTTACGGTTTCATTTAGTTGTATCAAACCACTCATTACACCAGCTACTGCCTGCTCTTTGGTATGCGCTGTGGATATTTTATGCAGGTCAATACTCCTGCTGAGGTTAAAAACCCTTTCTGCAGGTGCAGCCACAAATGTTGTTAAATGAATTACCGCCATTACTGTATTTTACTTACCGTGTATTAACCAAATGGCACTTTTACCACTTTGGCCTTCAGCAGTTTTTCCCTTACAGTCACAAAAATTTCTGTATCAATAGCAGTAAAAGCTGTGGTTACATAGCCCATGCCGATGGCTTTTTGCAGCGATGGCGATTGTGTGCCGGAGGTAACCCGGCCGATGGTATTGCCTGCTGCATCTTTTATTTCGTAATCGTGGCGGGGTATGCCCTTGTCTACCATTTCAAAACCCACTAATTTTTTTTGTACACCTGCTGCTTTCTGCTGTTCAAAATAAGCCCGGTTGGTAAAGTCTTTGGTGAACTTGGTAATCCAGCCCAGACCCGCTTCCAGGGGTGAAGTGGTGTCGTCAATATCATTTCCGTAAAGGCAGAAGCCCATTTCCAGCCGCAGCGTATCCCTTGCAGCGAGGCCAATCGGTTTTATGCCAGATGCTGCCCCGGCGGCAAAAATGGCATCCCATATTTTATCAGTGGCACCATCACTGTTCTCAAAATAAATTTCCACGCCGCCTGCACCTGTGTAACCCGTAGCGCTGATGAGAACATTATCCACTCCGGCAAATACGCCTCTTACAAATGTGTAGTATTTTAAATTCAGTATGTCAAGCTCCGTAAGCGGCTGCAGTATTTTTGTGGCATTGGGGCCCTGTATAGCCAGCAGGCTGGTTTTATCGCTGATATTGTGCATCTCAACACCCTTATCATTGTGCTGCTGTATCCAGTTCCAGTCTTTTTCAATATTGCTGGCATTTACCACAAGCATATAAGCTTTGTTTTCTTCCAGGCAATACACCAGCAGGTCGTCCACAATACCACCATCATTATTGGGCAGGCAACTGTACTGTGCCTTGCCATTGGTGAGTTTGGATGCATCATTGCTGGTAACCCTCTGTATCAGGTCAAGCGCATGTTCTCCTTTTAAAATAAACTCCCCCATGTGGCTCACATCAAATACACCTGCATTATTGCGCACAGCGGCATGCTCATCATTGATGCCGCTATAGCTGATGGGCATATTGTATCCTGCAAACTCAGCCATTTTAGCGCCAAGGGCAATGTGTTTTTGTGTAAATGCTGTTAATTTCATTATAACTGGTTGATGATTGATAATGTGCGAAGGTAAGGGTGAATGGCTCAAAAAAAGAATTCCACCCCCTGCGGAGTGGAACCTTTTTGTCTCAACTTCAACTCAACTATTGAAACGCTCTTAAATAAGCTTAACCGAAATATCTTTTAAAGGCACATAATTGCTGATGATTGCTTCCGGCTCATCTTCTTCATTATTGTTACCATTATTCAGTTTTTCCAATTGCCTGTCAGCATTTTCTCTTATACTGTCTGCCTTTCGCATTACCCTTTCCAATGAATCTGTGAGCCGTTTTTTTTCTTTCTCCATTTTCAGTGTGGCAGAGTCAATTTTGTCCATCGCCGGTTCTGTATTGTCATAGCGGTAGTTGTCATCATTGGTAGTAATAGTTGTAGTTGTTTTGCCGTTGCGGTAAGTACCGGGGCGTGTCCAGTTTTTCTTGTCTTTTAAATACTTGCCATCTGCTGTTTTCAGGCCATCTGCCGTCATGGTATATTCTACATTAAAATCCCAGTTCTGGCTGTAATCTCTGTCTTCGTCATCCCAACCAATATGCCAGTTGTTTCTGTCTCTCATCGGACCCCTGAAACTCACCTCGTTACCCCACCCGATATTGCGGTTTACTTTTATTTTTTTACCTACCGGTACAAATACCCTCAGTACTATGTGCTGATTCCTGAATTTATCTTTCTGGTTAATGGGAATGCCTTTATCAAGCAGCAGTATAGTATCCTTTTGCATGGCACTGTACTGAATCATTCTTGCAGCAGTATCTGCATAATCTCTTGTATTGCCATTGGCATATTTTTCCATCGTTACAGAAAAACTATCGCTGGGAGATTTTTCAATCAGCACCTGTACATTTTGTACAAACACTGTATCACCGTCTGAAAGACCCTCAAATGGCTCAAACCTCATCCACCTGTTGTTGTAACCACGCTGGTTGGGCATATTGGTAGTCAGTTCCAGTTTGTTTACGCCAGGGTTGATAAGATAAACCGGTTGGCTGTTTTCCCTGCTGAACGATTTGAAATCCCTTGTTACTGATGCAAACAGGCAGGTAACTGAAATCCAGCCTAATACCCAAAGACTTGAAAACGTCCAGCGCACCATTTTACTATTGCCTTTTACTTTTGCAATGCGGCGGATTATCCAGGTGATGATACCGATTACCGGTACGGCTATAAAAAACAGCAGCGTTCCCCATGCAAAGGCATTCTGCCAGCCATCTGTAAGAACGTAATCTTTCAGCGGAAAGAAACCAATGGCTGCAATGCTGATTCCAAATAAAGCAGCTATAAGACCAATGCCCACTACACCTACAACGATGTAAGCAAAGATTTTAGCAATAAAGGCGATGATATCACCCAGTGAAGTGCCGGTACGTTTTACAACACGCCCCATCTCGCTGCCCATCACTTTACTTTTATCAGTGGCAAAGGTCGTTGCTTCCTCTCCAAATTTTTCCACCCGCTGCCCAACACCTTTCATTTCTTCCATTACAGAGTTCTTGATGGAATTCATATCCACTTTTTCACCTTTCATTTCTAATTTTTCGGCTGTGGTTCCTGCTTCAGGTATTACTAACCACAGTATGATGTAGATGATGAGTGAACCAGGGCTTACACTAAAGTTGAGAAAGCTGGGAAAATCATAAAATCCCCAATGACCCCAGCGGAATACGATTGAAATAAATGGAAGCAGGAACAATACACGGGGTATCCATGCATTGATACCAAAATAATTACCAATACCACTGCACACACCGGCTACAATTTTATCATCCGGATCACGAAAGAATTTTTTGCGGCTGCTGCCGATAACGCCTGCGGCAGAACTGGGTACAGCTATCCAAAAGATGATATAGGGCAGAAAGCCGATACCGCCTGCAAACAGCAGCACCACAAATATGATGCGGATAATTACCGGATCCATGCCAAAATAATTGGCTATACCACTGCAAACACCACCCAGTACTTTGTTGTTTTCATCCCTGTACAGGCGCCTATGTGTACCGGGAGCTGTTTTGGGTTGTTCGGCCTGGCTGCTTTTTGTATCTGCTGCTTTTGACTCTGCGGTTGATGCGCCACCGTCTGCTTCTTCAAAATCTTCGGGACGGCCAATACTTCTGATAATGGCTTCCACATCGCTGTCGGTAATGCAGGTAGCGCCAGCTTTTAAGCGCTCCTGAAAAAGTTCGGCGATCCGGCTTTCGATATCATTAATGATCTCATCCCTGCCTTCCTCGTTGGCAAAATACCTGCCAAGGCTCTCGGTGTAGGCTTTAAGAGTGTCAAAAGCGGTAACTTCTATAGGAACTACCCGCCCCTGGAAGTTTATATTGATTACTTGTTTCATGACTGCTATACTTTATTGTTGGTTGAAGTTGAAGTTTTGGTTGGTGTTATCTTCGGCAGTAACGGCTTTAACGGCATTGGCCAGTTCATCCCATGTGGTTTCCAGCTCCTTGTAAAAAGCGGCTCCCTTTTCGGTAAGTGAAAAATACTTGCGTGGAGGGCCGCTGTTACTTTCCACCCAGCGGTATGTAAGAAATTCTGCATTTTTTAACCTTGTGAGCAGCGGGTACAAGGTACCTTCCAGCAGGTTGAAGTTTGCCGCTTTCATCTTTTCAATGATGTCACTCGGATAAGCTTCTCCCTGTTTTATGACGCAAAGGATGCAGAACTCCAAAACCCCTTTGCGCATCTGGCTCGCTGTATTATCAATGTTCATGGCTTTACTTTTTTAACTTTACTTGGCTATACTTTAAGTCGCTTCGCAATCGGGGTGTTACTAGTATTCCCCCTTTCACAAATCAAAGATAGGAATATTTCAGTACTATGCAACACAAAGTACCATTTTTTTTAAAGTAGTAGGCAGTTGATATTATCGGGTTTTGTATGAAAGTTAATACAGTAAAGGGTTTCAGGCCATTTTGAATACTCTTAAGTTTTCTGTGGATATGATGAACGGTTTAAAATAGCTGCTGAACGGTTGTAATTAAAAAAAGGGGTATCCCGGTTTTTTGAGATACCCCCATTTACTTGAGTAATTTAAACGCCTGCAGACTATGCAACCAAACTGCATGTTCCTACTGGCTTACTTACAGTGGCGCTGCAAAATACCGGAGAACCATCCACATAAGGACAGCAGGTATCAGTGCGTCTGCAACTTCCCATAAATGGAATGCAACCACCGCCACCGGGAGGAGGATAACCACCGCCCTTGAGATTTTTCATTTCTTTTCTTGACAATTCGGTGCCGAATTTTTTATTTTTTTGCATTTTACAATGTTGCTTTTTTGTATCAAAAAACAACAAAAACTTTAAGTGTTCAATCTTGCCTACTCTGTTATAAAGGTTTTCGGCTTCGCCTTTCTTTTGCAAAAGAATTTTAAAGAATATTTTTTCTGTAAAACATACAGTACTTGTCAACGCTGCTGAAAAGACAAACCGGGCATAACCTGTGATATGCTGATTTCAGAATAAGCAGTCACCCATTTAGCCACAGGAAATGTATTGTTTGATCGGGAAAGTTGTAGAGTCCTGTTTTTAAATTCAAGCCACAGGATTGCATCATGTTCTTTTATGTGTATGAGTACGTTCATAAGCGGGTACTTTAGAATTTGAGAATGTATTTTCACCATAAATATACAAAAACAAATGGATTATGCTTTTTAGACCGGGATAAAAAATTCAAACATAATTGGATGGAGGATCCCCCTTCATCATTTTCACTGAATTTGGGTGTATTTCAGAATATTAGAGTGATGAAAAAATTATATCTGCTGGTCTTGCTCTTTATTCCCTGCTGGCTGATGGCCCAACAGGTAAAAGTTGATAAAAAATTACAGGCTAAAGTGCAAACCCTCCTCACCAGCTTTAAAGGCGATGTGGGAGTGTACATCAAAAGCCTTAAAACCGGCAAAACCGTGGCCATCGATGCCGATACCATTTTCCCCACGGCAAGCATGGTTAAAATACCCATTTTACTTGGTATGATGGATAAACTGAACAGCGGCGAATACCAGTATTACCAGGAACTTAAACTTTTTCAGCCTGCAACCAGGCTGCAGGTACCAAAATGCGCACTTCCTGTAGCGCTGCAAACTATGAGAAAACCATCTGAAGTAGGGCAGCAGGTATCTGAGCGTTTGCAACGTGATAAGTATGGCAGGCAACGACCGCTTGGGGGAGCGAAAGCACCGCCTTGCACTTTTTTCATTTCGTTTCTGGATAGCACGGTGCCGATTTTTTTATTTTGTAACATTTTAATATGTTGCTTTATTGTATGAAAAAAAAACAAAAACTTTACTTTTTCAATTTTGCCTACTCTGTTATAAAGTGTTATAAAGGTTTTCGGCTTCGCCTTTCGTTTACCAAAGAACTTTAAAAAATACCGGTTCGTTAAATGACAGGGCAATAATCAATTTCCCTAAAAAACCATGCAGCCACAGGCTGTTAAAGGAATTTTAATATTAAGCAATTGCCGGCAAGTTCTCCTGAAAAGTATTTTTTTCAGAATAGCTGGTTACCCCAACCTTTAAGTTGGGGAAGGGGGTTTCTGCGTTTTCCTTTTTTTAAATTATGTATGTTCATACACAGACAGTTAAAAGATTCAGCATGTTTTTGTCTCTGTAAATATACAAAAAGTGGTCTCCGCTACGCACATTTCAACGCAGTTTTAAAAAAATTTCCGTTTCAGCCGGGGAACTAAAGTGTTTCAGTTACGGGCTTTTTTACGCTGTACCAGTAAATTTTGTACATTAGGGTATGAAAAGATCATATCTTCTGGTATGTTTCTGCTTTCCCTTCTTTCTTATTGCACAAAACAGTAAGACTGATAAGAAACTGCAAAAACAGGTTCAAACCCTCCTCACCGGCTTTAAAGGTGATGTGGGCGTATATATAAAAAGCCTTAAAAGCGGCAAGGTGGTGGCCATTAATGCCGATACTATCTTCCCCACGGCAAGTATGGTTAAAATACCCATTTTACTTGGCATGATGGATAAACTGAAAAGGGGCGAATACCAGTACCACCAGGAGCTTACTTACAAAGACTCGCTGCTGTATGCCGGCTCGGATATACTTGGCTCTTTTAAAAACAATGAAAAGACAGAACTGAGCAAGGTAATGATGCTGATGCTTACCACCAGCGACAATACCGCCAGTCTTTGGTTGCAGAGCCTTGCAGGTAAAGGCACCCGCATCAATGAAATATTAGACAGCCTGGGCTTTACAGGCACCCGTGTAAACTCCCGTACGCCCGGCCGGGAAGCCAGCCGTACCCAATACGGCTGGGGCCAAACAACGCCCCGGGAAATGGCGCTGCTGATGGAAAAAATTTACGGGCGGCAACTGATCAGCGACAGTGCTTCTGATAAAATGCTGCGCCTGCTGGGCCGCAATTACTGGGACGAACAGGCCATTTCGCAGATACCACCACACATATTTGTTGCATCAAAAAACGGGGCGGTAGATGCCAGCCGAAGCGAAGTGCTGCTGGTGATGGCACCCGGAAATCCTTACATATTCTGCATTTGTACGAAAAATAATAAAGACACCAGTTGGGGAGATAATAATGAAGCATGGGTGCTGGCAAAAAACCTTTCAAAACTGCTGTGGGCATATTACGGCAGTAATAAATAGCTGCTTTTTTGTTAAATGTTCCTTAACGTTGCTGCCATTAAGGATTATTGGTATCTGATTTGCCTTTATCAAAACAGGAGGAACCAAATTATGAAACAGATTTTATACTTAATTGCGATGATTACACTGCTGGCATCCTGCCGCAGCAGTAAAGACTATTTATCAAGAAGCGATGGCGATAAGGCCCTGTTTGATGCGGTGAAAAAGCTGAACAAAAAGGCTGATGATGCAGACGCCAACAAAGCGCTGCCCATTTTGTACACGGATGCACAACAGCGCCACCTCAACAGGATAAAACAATTCAGCGATTACAAAGAAATCACCCGCTGGGACAATATCATTACAGAATACAGCACCCTGCAGCGCATGTATGATGCCATTACAGCTTCTGCGGCGGCGAATAAATTGGTACGCCCCGCCAACTACCAGAATGATATTTACAACAGCAAACAGGGCGCTGCCGAAGAGTATTACCAGCAGGGTATTTCATTTTTAAATACCGGTACCAGGGACTATGCAAAAAAAGCGTACAATTCCTTTAAGCAATCATCAAAGTTTGTGAGCAGCTATAAGGATAGCAAGAGCAAAATGGATGAAGCCTACCAAAGCGGTATTGTTGATGTGGTGATTAACCCTGTTGCTGACAACTCTTATTTTTTCAATAGCGGATGGGGCAACCAGGGTTACAATTACAGCAATGAATATTTTCAGCAAACATTGGTAAGGGAGCTGGGTGGCACTTACGCCAACCGCTACCCCGCAAGGTTTTACACTGAGTGGGAGGCCCGCAGGGAAAACATAAAACCTGACTGGGTTGTTGACCTCACCCTGCGCAACTTAGATATCCCACGCCCCACCACCAGCCAGAGCAGCAGGAATGTAAGCAGGCAGATTGAAAAGGGCAGGGACAGCACAGGTAAAATATTGTACGAAACGGTATATGCCACACTTACCATTTACAAGCAGTCGTTTAACGCCAGGGCAGATATGGATGTAAACATAACAGAACTGGATACCCGCAAAAATATTGCTTACAACAGCTATAATGAGTACTATAACTGGCAGGATGAATATGCGACTTACACAGGCGACCGCAGGGCACTCAGCGATAACGACCTGGCATTGATTAACAACAGAAGCGGCAACACAAACCCCCGTAAAGAAGAAGTACTGAACGAGCTCTACCGCAAACTCTATCCCCAGGTAAAAAACAGGATTGTGTATTCGGTAGACTGGTAAAAACGCATCCGCAAATATTTTATAACCGGGATCAACAAGCTCAACCGGCTGTTGCTCCCGGTTTTTTTATACTCAATAACACAAGGGGTTTATTTAAAAATGGTGTACACCAGCAGACTCATAACATAAGCCAGGGCCGTCATGTACAGCAGCTGTACTACGGGCCATTTCCAACTTTTGGTTTCACGTTTTACAATGGCAAGGGTACTCATACACTGCATGGCCAGCATGTAAAATATCATTAGTGAAAGTCCGGTTGCAAGGGTGTAAACCTTTGTACCGTCCGCTCTTACTGCAGCCTGCATTTTTTCACGAAGTGTATTATCGTTTTCATCTGCACTATCGCCCACACTGTACAGGGTGGCCATGGTGCCAACAAACACTTCTCTTGCAGCAAAAGAAGTTACCAGCGCAATACCAATTTTCCAGTCGTAGCCCAGGGGCTTTATCACAGGCTCAATGCTTTTACCTAGTATACCTGCATAAGAGTTTTCCAGCAAATCCGTTTTATATTGTTTTGCAAGTATTGCTGATTCGCCTGGTTTTTGCTGCAGTTGCTGCTCATACCGGGTTGTTATTGCGGCCATCCTGCTTTTGGGGCCATAGCTGCTGAGTCCCCAAAGAACGAGGCTTATCAGCATTATCACTTTGCCTGCGTCAAACACAAAAATTCTTGCTTTCTCCCACATGGTTACAAAAATGTTTTTCCAGCGGGGCGCACGGTACACGGGCAACTCCAGTATAAAAAAACTCTTTTCGTTGATATTGATAAACCATTTGAGGATATAACTGGTGAGCAGGGTTATAACAGAACTCATCAAATAAAGCCCCATCATCACCAGGCCCTGCAGGCTTAAAAAGCCAAGATAAAATTTTGAAGGTATCACCAATGCTATTAAAATAGTATACACCGGCAGGCGGGCACTGCAACTCATTAGCGGTGTAACCAATATTGTAAGCAGCCGTTCTTTACGGTTTTCGATGGCCCTTGCACTCATAATGGCCGGCACGGCGCAGGCAAAGCCGCTGATCATCGGCATTACACTTTTGCCGTTAAGCCCCACTTTGCGCATCAGCTTGTCCGACAAAAAACTTATCCTGGCCATATAGCCCGTATCTTCCAAAAGTGTTATCAGGCCAAACAATATCATTATCTGCGGCACAAATACCAATATACCGCTGAGGCCTGCTACAATACCGTTTACAAATAAATCGGTAAACCATCCTGCTGGCAGTACATTGCTGAGCCAGCCACCTGCTTTTGCAAAACTCCATTCAATACCATCCATGGGAAACTGTGCCACAAAAAATACGCTTTGAAACAGGATGAACAGCACCGTCAGCAATATCAGGTATCCCCAGTGCCTGTGCAGCAGTATATTGTCTAGTTTTTCCGTCAGCAATGTCTTCTGCAGCGGGTCGGCCTCCACTACAGTTTGCTGCATAATGGTTTTAATACGACCGTAGCGCTGTATTATTTCGTCGGCTTGTGTTTTAGTGGGGTTAAATTTTGTATCTGTCTCTATATTCTCTATTGTTTCCTGCATGGCATCATCCAGCAGAAAATTTTCGTGGTTGATAAGATAATGAATGGCTGCGTAATTACTCAGGTGAGGCAGGTGTTGTTTTATTTTTTCAACCGGTGCTGCTGCCAGGCCATGATTATCAATAAAATCTTTGGCAGGTACGGGGTACAGTTTTACTGTTGCCTGTTCCAGTGTTTTTTTTAATTGCTCTATTCCTTTATCCTTTCTGGGATTGATAGGTATAACCTGTACGCCCAGCTCTCTTTCCAGGCCGGGCACATCCACCTGTGTGCCTTTTGTTTTAGCCAGATCCATCATGGTAAGCGCTACCACTACCGGTGTTTTCAGGTCAATTATCTGGCTGCAGAAAAGCAGGTTGCGTTTCAGGTTACTGGCATCTGCCACAAGCAATATAATATCCGCTTTTACTGCGGTATCCTGCTGCAGCAAAACTTTGTACGATACCCATTCGTCTGCCCGCTTGGGGTAGAGGCTGTATGTACCCGGCAAATCAATGATATTTACAGTATTGCCACCCGGCAGCCTGCACAGACCTGTTTTTTTATCAACCGTTACGCCTGGAAAATTGCCCACTTTCTGGTTAAGCCCTGTAAGCGAATTAAACAGCGACGTTTTACCGCTGTTAGGGTTACCTACCAATGCTATGTTTAGTACTGCTGCCAAATGTGTATAAAGGCAGCAAAAATAGTTTAATTGCAAAGGCGGCTGTTACGAATAAAGGAAACAACAACCCGCTATCGGGAACAAATTCAGCAGCCAAAACCTGTTCTGGTTCATTTTTTTGTAAACTTTCCTTAACGCATACCATAATCCTGCCTGCGTAAAGTATCTTTGCCGTATCATAATTGTAGTATGAAAAAAATATTCTTTTTCCTGGCAGTCATCAGCCTTTCGGCACATGCACAAAAAAATAAAAAAGCAGTTAAAGCCGATAAAGCCATTATCGCTAACCTGCAGCTGCATGTTGGATACCTGGCAGATGATAAACTGGAGGGCCGCCGCACCGGTACAGCCGGCGAAAGACTGGCTTATGAATATATTACTGGCGAATTTGCAAAAATAGGCCTGCAGCCAAAAGGTGATAACGGTACTTTTATCCAGCCTTTTGAAGTAAATGAGGGCAGACAGGTAAACCCGGCCACACACTTCATCATTAATGGCAATGACCTGGTACAGGGAAAAGAATTTTTTCCATTTAACTTTTCGCCCAACAGTTCATTGGAAGCCACGCCAACTATTGCGGTGCAGGAAATGGGCAATATCTGGTTCTGGGATCTGAAGGAATTGCTGGAGCTGAATACAACCAATCCGCACTTTGATCTGCCAGACGCTATTAAAACAAAAATAACCGACATAACAAATAAAGGTGCAACTGCCATGGTGATGTATAATACTTCGGGTATTGATGATGGTTTGAAGTTTGAAGGGAAAGCAAAGCCTGACTTTACAAAAATACCAGTGCTGTATGTAACAAAGGCTGCTAAAGAAAAATACCTCAAAGATGAGTCGGCTATCCTGGACGTAAAGCTGAAGGTAGATATCAGTGAGAAAAAGCGGCAGGGGCATAATGTTGCCGGGTACATTGATAATGGCGCTGCTACCACCATCATTATTGGTGCGCATTACGACCATCTTGGTTATGGAGAAGACCACAACAGCCTGTATGCAGGCACCACACCAATGATACACAATGGTGCAGATGACAATGCCAGTGGTACCGCTGCCCTGATAGAAATGGCAAGAATGCTTTCCGTATCCAAACTAAAAAACAGTAACTATCTTTTTATTGCATTTTCCGGCGAGGAACTTGGCTTATACGGCAGTAAATATTTTACTGAGCATCCTTCCATTAACATGAGCAATGCCAATTACATGATAAATATGGACATGGTTGGCCGGCTTAACGACAGCAGCAGGGCCATTACTGTGGGGGGCTATGGCACGTCGCCTGCATGGGGCGAACTGGTAAGCAGCAACAAACTGCTGACTGTAAAAACCGACAGCAGCGGTGCCGGCCCAAGCGACCATACCAGTTTTTACAGAAAGGATATACCGGTTCTGTTTTTCTTTACGGGTACTCATAGTGATTACCACAAACCCGGCGATGATGCTGATAAGATTAACCATTCGGGGCAACTGCTGGTAATCAAATATATTTACAACATTATTGAAGCCACACAAAAAAGGGACAAGCTTGCCTTTCTTAAAACCCGTGAGCAAACCATGGCTAAAACCAGCTTTAAAGTAACAATGGGTTTGATGCTTGATTATACTTACAGCGGTGGAGATGGCATTAAAGTGGATGGGGTTAGCGACAACCGTCCGGCACAAAAAGCAGGTATAAAAGCCGGTGATATTATTACACAACTGGGCGATTTTAAATTTGCTGATGTAAACGATTATATGAAAGCATTGGGTAAATTTAATAAAGGTGAAACCGCAAAGGCAAAAGTAAAGCGGGGCAATGAAGAGCTTACGGTGGATATAACTTTTGCTCCTTAAGAATATGAAATTAAAAATTGACAATGATGCCCTGGCTGAAGAGTTTTTTGAAGACGCTCTGCTGATGGGTATTGTTGCGCCGGTAAAGGACTACCAGTTCAGTTGGCACCTAAACCAGGTATTGGGTTTTGATTTCAGGCTGAACAATGAACTGGAAATAAAACTTACCAAAAAGCAGCGTACTTATTTTTTTGCTGTGTATGAATACATGGTGCCGGGTGTTACGCTGGGCCATTACCTCTACAATAATAAGTTTGATGGTGAATATCTTTTGCCCGAATTTAAGCACCTCGATTTTTTGTGGCTGATAAAGGGTGATATGCCGGGCAGTGAGGAGCTAAAGGAACTGATGACTTTTATACGGGGGGTACACTCAGTACAATTGGTTACTGAAATGACGAACGAAAAGATAAAGAATAAACAGCATTTAATATTTTAGCAACAAACTGATTTTATAATATGTGGACAGAACAAAACAACACGCTTTACCGCAAATTTGAGTTTGCCGATTTCAGCGCAGCTTTTGGCTTTATGACCCGTGTGGCCATTGCTGCCGAAAAAGCTGACCATCATCCCTTGTGGACGAATGTGTACAACAAAGTGGAAATATGGCTGAGTACACATGATGCCGGTAATATTGTTACGGATAAAGACAGGAAACTGGCGGCGGTGATTGATAAGCTGTTGTAATCAAAGACTGATTACAATAGCACCGGATTGTTCCAGCCTTCCGATTGATGCCGTAAATCTTCCCAACCCGTTTTGCCTTAACAACTCCTGTACTTCAGCTACAGCCCCTTCATCAACTGCTATCAGCAAGCCCCCGCTGGTTTGCGGGTCGGCCAGCACAGCCCGCTGGTATTCTGTAAGTTCTCCTATTTTATGCCCATAGCTTTCCCAGTTGCGCATGGTGCCACCGGGTACAGATTTGGCCGCCACATAATCTGCCAGCGAATCAATTATCTGTGGTACTTTTTCAAAATCAAGCTTTGCCGATAAACCACTGCCTTCGGCCATTTCCACCAAATGACCCAGCAGGCCAAAGCCGGTAACATCAGTAATGGCAGTAACGCCGGCCACAGCCCCAAGCAGTTCTCCAATTTTATTCAATTGCATCATCTGCTTTGCAGCAATACCCACATGACCCGGCTGCAGGATACCTTTTTTTTCTGCAGTGGTTAAAATACCCACCCCCAATGGTTTGGTTAAAAACAACAGATTTCCCTCTTTGGCCGTATTGTTCTGTTTAAGATTTTTGATGGGTACAATACCATTAACCGCCAAACCAAAAATGGGTTCCGGACTGTCGATACTGTGACCGCCCGCCAATGGAATACCGGCTTCGGCACAAATGCTTCTGCTGCCTTCAATTACTTTGTTGGCTACTTCGGCAGGCAGGGTGTTGATGGGCCAGCCAAGTATGGCAATGGCCAGTACCGGTTTGCCACCCATGGCATATACATCGCTGATGGCATTGGCGCTGGCTATGCGGCCAAACTCATAAGGATCATCCACAATGGGCATAAAAAAGTCGGTGGTGGAAATAATAGCGGTATCATTACCAAGGTCATAAACAGCAGCATCATCCTTACTGTGATTGCCTACCAGCAAGCGGTTATTATCCGGCATGGCAATATTGCTCTTCAGTATTTCATCCAATACTTTTGGAGAAATTTTACAGCCGCAACCGGCTCCGTGAGAGTATTGTGTAAGTTTAATTGTACCAGCAGTTTCATTCATGCCGCAAAGATAGGCAGGGAGCGCTTCATCGTTTGTAAAAACTATCTCCAAAGGAATATCAGCATTGATTTGTTCGGTGAGGACACAGATCACGGTTGCTTAATAATTATTTTGCATATTGATAATATATTTAATACCTTTAATCACAACTTATAAATAAGCATTTTATGAAAAAATTACTTGCGATAGTATTCCTCATTGGATTCTCAATCTTTTTCAGTTCATGTAAAAAAACAAACTTATTTGAGCCAAACACTGCTCAAATTGATGTTTCCCGGGTTAAAAACAAAGTTGAGGGTTGGATAAATCAGAAAAAGGTTCTTTTTAACGAGGTTAAAAAAACAAACATTGAGCTGCTTGCTAAAAATTTAAAGTATAGTGAAGCTGCCTATGAAAACTACGGCGCTGATAAAAAAATTGTAGTAATACCGGTAGCAGAAGCATTTAAGCAACAAAAAGGAGTAGACAAAAAAGATCTGCTTACTTTTATAGTAGTTCTCAATGCTACTGGCGAAATTGAAACCGGTAACCTTGTGTTGTTTATCTCCAAAGCCGGAAAGGATATTGACAGAATGCCAAGGGAAACTTTCTCAAAAATTTTAAATAAAACAGCCCCTGAAACCGATGGTAAGTATAAATTCCTCTCCATTGCAGGAACATTCGTGTTTGAAATTGATTATGAAGGGCAAAACCTGAAATCATTCACTAAAGTACAACAACACGACAACGGCCAAAATGCACGCAGTTCATGTATTGACTGGTATTGGGTTACCACTTATCACTATCCTGATGGTACTTCCTCTCAAACATGGGAATATGTATCGACAACCTGTGATGGAGATGGGTGTTATGACCCAACGTTGGCCAGTATATGCCCAGGTGGTGATGGTGCTGGGGGAAACACAAGTATGGGGCTTGAGCCCAACGAAAATGTTGATGGGGTTGATAAAATCTGTGAAAGCAGCTTTAAATTTCAGCAGGCAATAGCGCCCACAAATGGTACGGGCGGCTGGCGGCTGGCCGGCACCACTGGTATACGCATGCAGATCGTTAATGTAACAACCGGGGAGTATACACCCATACTGCTGCCAACCATGTATTTTGGCCTGCCCATTTTCAGGGCCAATGGGGATTATTATTCAGAAAGCACGGCAAAGGATTTTGCAGTCAAAGCAGTAGAATTTGCTGAAAAAGAAGTGATGGACATTTATCTTTCAAACGGTGGTAATGTAAACGTAGCAGGCATTACATTGCTTTTTCGTCAAAAAATTAATGACTATATGCAAGGCAAAGGAGGCAGTGCCACGCTTACACCCGGCTCAAATATGGATGTGTCGGAATTGGGTAATGCCAGCTATGGCTGGCCTATAATTGGTTGTTTATAAAACTACTATGATGAAAGCAATATGTGCAGCCCTATTTTTACTGTTTAAAATAAACACCACGGCGCAAACAATCAGCTTAACCAGTAATGGGTTATCCGTACTGGAGTTGAACAGCAATATTAAGGAGATAAAAGGGATACAATACGACCGGATTGAAAACCACCCGAATATAGATAAGTTTGCATACGATGTAGGAATGTATAATGGGTTCAAATTTTATTATAATGTATCTGATTGTATAATTGAGGGGTTAAGCGGGATTATGAAAGACATTTTTTTTGCTTGCGATACAACCGGTACAATAAGGGGTATTTTTATACCGCTGCAAAATGCTACCGACAGTGTAAAAACTCTCGTTAGCAGTGCATTTGGCCCAGTAAAGCTAACTGCCACTTCCGGCATTGGCGCAAATGATAACAGTAATCTGAAAACCTGCTGGTACAATGACAATAACAAAGCATCGGTTTTTTTTATACAAAATATATACAGCGATATATCGGCATTAGAAATTACCAATAGAGGTTTTGATGGAAAAGCTCCTTATCTTAGTACAAAATATATATACAAAAAATACAAATAAAATTATGCAACAGCACTATATGTTAGCGGCTGGCTTTGTCAGTGAATTCAATATAGCTTTCATTATCAAACTCTTTAAAATAAAAAATCTCAAAAACTATTTTAGATAAAATCAGTTTCAGCCTGTTCAGCATATCTTCTTTAGCACCAGTAAGTGTTAAAGTAAGTGTTGTTTCATTTTCTGATAAGTTGAAGCCTAAATTTTTGAAAGAGGTTATATTGTCGTGATAAAGTGTTCTTTTTTTTGTATGCTGTTTCACATGCGGTAAAGTTGCTTTTAATACTTTGTTTGAGTAGCTGAATCCTAAAAATAAATTGTCTGCTTTTTTAAAAATCAGCTTCAGGTTTTTAATTTTCTTGTCTACCAGTTTCTCAAGAGTTTCATCAAGTAGAGTTTCTTTGGCGGGAAGAGCTGCAGGTTGGTGAGTTTGATTCAGTTTTTCTAATTCTTCCTTAGTTCGTTCAAGGTCTTTCAAGTAATACTCCTTCATGTAGTCTGAGCTTTCAGCCTCAATCTGCTTTTGTAACCTGTCAATTATTTCTTGCCTGAAATGCTTACTGTCAAATAGCTTGTCGTCTATGTTCTTTAAAACCTGAAGTCTGCTGTTTAACCGACACAAAGCTTGCCAATGATAATGAGCCATTAAATACTCAGTGTCAGCCAAACACTGGTCAATCAGCTTTTGAAGCTGAACCTTTTCTTCTTCGTATAAGGAAATTATAAGTGTAAGATGATTATCCACTGTGGTCAATTATGCTTGCTGCCAACATTTAGATATTTTTGAAGGCAGAGAATTTTTTGATTGTCGAACCCTGTACAAATACTCATTTGAAATTTACTCGTCCTGAAAAAGTTGACTGTTTTGTTAAATCAAAACAGTTGTCAGTTTGCTAAGATAATACATCCGTCAATAGGTTGATTAAAAAAGTTATTGGTGCAAACGATAAAGAAAACCCGAAAACGTGTTTATATAACGGGAATAATAATGCTTCAATTTTTTTAGTCAGAATATATACAGCGATATCCCGGAATCAAAAATTACCAATAGAAGTTCTGATGGGGAAAGCTCCTTATCTCAGCCTTAGCTTATTATACAAACAAATTATTCTTTCCTTCTTCTAAATACTATCGAAGAATTTTTACCCATATCAGCGCTGAATCTTATTTCGTAAACAGCATCACCATCCTGCACCACCAGCAAACCGGTATTGGGCGGTATGCTCCCCAGGTTTTCCGCATACATAATCAATTGCAGCGAATCGGTGCCGGGTGGCAGATAGATGGTTTTGCGGATGGCTTTTGTACTCAGCCCCTGCTTTGGCATTACCACTTTACCATTTATTAAAACGCTTACTGTATCACCATCCACTTCGCCATTATCATACAGGGTCAATTGCAGACTGTCTGATTTAAAAAACACCGTTTCCACCATTTCCAGTTTACGGTCATTTACTTCAGCAGCAGGTTCATAAGTAATAACCGGCCTGTTAACCGTTACCGGGTTTACGCTGCTGCCAACTATTTTTTGAGGCTTCCCGGCTGGTTTTTTTCCGGCAGGAGTAACGCTCACCACTGTGCCGTTTATTTTTGCTAAAGCTGGTTCTTCAGGCTCTTCTACCGATACTGCTTTACCAACAGTAACCGGTTGCTTATTGTTTGCTGCAATGGCTTTCGCCGGGGCTTTGGTTGCTGTGGGGTCAACTGTACTTGCTAAAGTGCCTGTGGGTTTTGCCAATTCCGGCTCTGTTGCTGATACAATATCTGCGGCAGGCACAAAACTGGTTTGATTGGCCAGGCCAAGTTCAGTAAGGTGCGGCACCAATGCCGATTGCCTGAAATCATTTTTTCGTTGCAGGTACACGCTGCCCGTAAGCGCATGATAATCCCTTGTACGGGTGGTGGCAAATGGGCCGGAAAGTACCATGATGCTGTCCCGTATATCCAGCTCCAGCGCACTTACCTGGTGTACTCCCTTTGGGGGCTTAACAGGATAATTATTAGCAATCAGCCCGGCATCTTCAATAATTATTTTTGTACCCCGCTTTTTTATCTTCAGTTTTTTAAGGCCAAAATATTGCTGATCGTCTATAATAAAAAAAGTATGGGAAAAACCGGTGAGCTTTCCTTTTTCCTCGCTGATGCCTATTTCGTACCGTAATGTCAATTGTGTGGTATCGTTGTAAAGTGTACCCTTCCACAGGCCGGTTATATCCTGTGCATTTACCGCAAGCGGAAACAAAAGTACCAGGCTACATAGTTTTTTCAGATATTGACACTGCATGTATGACTTGTTGTGTATTATTTTTAGTATCAACGCTCAAACAGGGTATTTTATTTAAAAGTGCTGGTAAATTTTCCCTGTTCTGCAAGCCCTTTGTATAGCCTTTATCGTAATATTTCAGTAAAATACGGAAACATTCCTTTGCATCGTCTTCCAGTATATGGCTGATGGCTGTTTTTGTTTCCAACCCACCCAGGCGCTTTTGTATACGTATGATGGCATTTACCAATTTCTCTTTTTCAAAGCCACCATATTCCTCCGTTAAATATTTCAACCGCTCTTCAAAAGGAATATCCAGGAAATATACCGGGCTGTTGCGCATCTGCAGCCATATTGGGTTGGGTATGGTAAGGTTGCCAATGCGCTGGCTCTCATCTTCCAGGAAAACAGGCCTGTTTTCGCCAGATTGATTGTTAACATGCTCAGTCAGTGCCCCTGCCAGCAGGTTTTCAAACATTTCCTGCTTGGGTTGCGGCTGTTCGCCCAATGCACCAAAAGCTGAACCTTTGTGATGGGCAAGTCCCTCCAGGTCAATAATCGGTTTGCCCTTTAGTTTCAGCTCCTTCAGTACCAGTGTTTTACCCGAGCCGGTATAACCACCAAGTATATTAAAGTTGTATGCGTTATCAAACTGCTGCAATACCCAATTGCGGTAGGCTTTGTAACCCCCAACTAATGTATACACTTTAAATCCATATAAATCCAGCAACCAGGCCACACCTGCGCTGCGCATACCACCCCGCCAGCAATGCACCAGTATTGCTTTTTCCTCCTGCAGTTCACCATCAACCGGGCCTTTCTTTTTTGCAGCAGCAAACAGTGCTTCCACCTCCTCCACCATCGGTCGCATTTTTACACCAAAATAATCAAGCCCTATCTTGATCGCCTTTTCCCGGTTTTGCTGCTTATAGGCTGTACCCACTACGGCTCTTTCTTCATCAGAAAACAATGGCAGGCTGCCTGCGCCGGGTATATGTGCATGGGTATATTCGCCCGGGCTGCGTACATCCAGCACAGGATGCCGCTTTGCCAGTTGCAAAAAATCTTCTATAGTCAGTTTTTTTATCGCCATATTAGTGTGATAGTACTTCACATGCCGTCCATTCAGCAAATGTACTAAACAAAAAAAGCCGCTGAAAAAATCAACGGCTTAAATATTTACATCAGGAATCAATTATCCGTTCATGCTCACCAGGAACTCTGCATTGCTCTTTGTACCCTTCATGTTCTGCAGCAGGATGTTCATGGCTTCTTCTGTGTTCATATCTGCCATGTGCTTGCGCAGTATCCACATCCGCTGGAAGCTTTCTTTATCCATCAGCAAATCATCACGACGGGTAGATGAAGCCACAATATCAATTGCGGGGAATATCCTGCGGTTGCTCAGCCTGCGGTCGAGCTGCAGTTCCATATTACCCGTTCCTTTAAATTCTTCAAAAATCACTTCATCCATCTTGCTGCCGGTATCCACCAGTGCCGTAGCCAGTATGGTTAAGCTGCCGCCGTTTTCAATTTTACGGGCAGCACCAAAAAACTGCTTTGGCTTCTGCATGGCATTTGCTTCCACACCACCACTTAATACCTTACCGCTTGCAGGTGCTACGGTATTGTGTGCTCTTGCCAAACGGGTGATGGAATCTAATAATATCACCACATCATGTCCGCACTCAACCAGGCGCTTTGCTTTTTGCAGGGCTACTGCGCTCACTTTAACGTGCTTTTCGGCCGGTTCGTCAAAGGTAGAGGCAATCACTTCCGCCCTCACACTGCGCTCCATATCCGTTACCTCCTCTGGCCTTTCATCAATCAGCACCACCATCAGGTAGCACTCAGGGTGATTGGCTGCAATGGCATTGGCAACTTCTTTAAGCAGCATAGTTTTACCCGTTTTTGGCTGGGCAACAATCAAACCACGCTGGCCCTTACCAATAGGCGTAAACAAATCAATGATACGGGTGCTGTAATCGTTCGGCTTCATAAAAAGGTTCAGCTTTTCAAAAGGGAACAGTGGCGTTAAATAATCAAAGGGTACACGGTCTCTCACTTCTTCGGGTGATTTACCGTTGATTGTTTCTACTTTCAGCAGTGCAAAGTACTTTTCGCCTTCTTTGGGGGGACGTACAGAGCCGTGAACAGTATCGCCGGTTTTTAAACCGAATAATTTTATTTGTGATGGAGAAACATAAATATCATCAGGAGAAGAAAGGTAGTGGTAATCGCTGCTGCGCAGGAATCCGTAACCATCAGGCATCATTTCCAGTACACCTTCGCCCATTATCACACCATCAAACTCAATATTAAAGTTCTGGTTGCGTTGCTGGGGGTACTGGCGGTGGCTTACCGGTTCGTCGTCATCATCGTCATCATCCGGTATATCATCCAGGTCAATCGGGTCATCCTGCAGCATGCTTATCAGGTTTGGCGCAAGCGCCATTACCGGTGCAATACCATCAGGATTTATTTCATCCACTTCTTTTTTGGGCTTCTTTTCCTTTTCGGCTTTTTTTGAAGAGGCAGTAACCAGCTCTTTTTTCAGCTTGGGGGCGGCCACTTCTTTTACCTCCTTCGTTTCCTTCACCTCTTTGCTTACTTTCAGTACTTTGGGCTCCTTTTTGGGCGCTTCACTCATTACTTCAGCTTCTTCTGAACTGTTGGCAGTAGTGGTTTTTATAATGCGTTTCTTTTTGCCCTTATCTTCTTCGCCACCTTCCGGTTTTGCATCAGCGTTCAGAACGGCCTGCTTGTCTAAAATTTTGTACACAAGATCCTGCTTGTCTAATTTTTTAGCACCGGTAATTTTTAACTGCTCTGCAATATCGAGCAACTCAGGAACGAGCATATCGTTCAGTTGTAAAATGTCGTACATACAAAAATGAGGTGATTAATTTTAATGAAAACCAATCTTAAAAGTCTGAAATTTAAATGAAAATTTTTTGGTGGTGGAACCTTTCTGTCTGATGAAGCAAGTGGCTTGAACTGGGCTATCAGCTTTGTTTCCGGTGCAATAATACGCTGTTTTACTGAAAAAAAGCAAAAATTTATTGCCGATGGTCATTTTTAACAGTAAAGAGGCGTTTTTGGGGTATTCAGATGACAATATCGGGTCATATAACCCCGTTTAACTATTTAAACCCGCCTTTACGCAAACCGGTGTTTGTTACAACTATGCTTATCTCTCCCTTTACCTGCTTATCTTTGCAAACTTTTAATCAACGCAACATGCTGAATACAAGGGTAAAAATAAAGGAATTGCTGGCCACAGATGGAACAGGCTACAGTGCCACAGTAATGGGTTGGGTGCGTACCTTCCGCAACAACCAGTTTATAGCACTGAATGATGGCAGCACCATTAATAACCTGCAGGTGATGGTGGAACTGGGTATGCTGGATGATGCCACACTCAAACGCATTACCACCGGGGCCTGCATCAAAGTTACCGGCGAAGTAATACCCTCATTGGGAAAGGGGCAAAAAATAGAAATAAAATCTACAACACTGGAAATACTGGGCGATAGTGACGCTGAAAAGTTTCCTTTACAACCCAAAAAGCACAGCCTTGAGTTTTTAAGAGAGATTGCCCACCTTCGCTTTCGCACCAACACATTCGGGGCCATCTTCAGGGTGCGCCACTCATTAGCTTTTGCTGTACACAAGTTTTTTAACGATAAAGGCTTTTTGTACATGCACACGCCCATCATCACCGCCAGCGATGCCGAGGGGGCAGGCGAAATGTTCCGTGTTACAACATTGGATCCTGTAAATCCGCCTAAAAGCGAAGATGGCAGCGTTAATTATAAAGAAGATTTTTTTGGCCGCAGTACCAATCTTACCGTAAGCGGACAGTTAGAAGGTGAATTAGCGGCAATGGCGTTTAGTGATATTTACACTTTTGGACCAACTTTTCGTGCAGAAAACAGTAACACTACAAGGCACCTTGCAGAGTTCTGGATGATTGAACCGGAAGTTGCATTCAACGACCTGGAAGATAACATGAACCTTGCAGAAGAATTCATCAAGTATGTTATTAAACATGCTATGGAGCATAATAAAGAAGACCTTGAATTTTTAGCGCAACGTTTAGAAGAAGAAGAAAAACAAAAGCCTTTATTAGAAAGAAGTGAATTAGGCTTAGTAGATAAATTAAATTTTGTAGTAGATAATAATTTTGAAAGACTAACCTATACTGAAGCGATAGAAATTTTAAGAGAGAGCAATTACAACAAAAAGAAAAAATTTACTTACTTAATTGATAAATGGGGTGTTGATTTACAAAGTGAACACGAAAGATATTTGGTAGAAAAGCATTTTAAAAAACCAGTTATCTTAACTGATTATCCTGCGGAGATAAAAGCGTTTTACATGCGCCAAAATGATAATTGCGAAG